>CAZTVD010000078.1:0-3259 GCA_964616955.1 Candidatus Woesearchaeota archaeon | reverse complement strand
TAAAAATAGCAGATATTATCCCCATCATAGGTTCAGAAACGTATAGTATGGATGGAAATGATGATTTATTGAACATAACCACCAAAATAATTAATCCCTTTTCCTATTCTGTATCCGGAAACTTGTGGGTGAATATTTCCAATGGGACACTTGTTAATTATTCTTATTTATCAGTTAATCTCAATGCCGGAGAAACCGAGCTTATTAATGTTACCAATATAGACATTTCTGCATGGAATGGCATATACAACATAACTACAGAACTTGATTATAACGGGAACATCTCCTCACGAATTGAACAAATCATTAGAAGAGATATCAATGTTAGTGTAGATTATATACCATTTATGTGCCCCTCCACCAATGATAGTGTTTTGGTTTATGTGGTTAATAATTATCCCGAAGAGGTGTTGTATAACATCTCGTTGGAGATTCCTTCAGGGTGGAGTTCCTCCAATTATGCAGAAAAAAACCTTTCCTCTGGTGAGGAATGGATTGCAAGGTTTAACATAAGTTCTTCTTCTGCATATGAAAATATTACATTTAATGTCAGTGTCACTTATGGGCTTCCACATAAACAAAACATCAAAAAATTGGAAAAAAACATAACGAATGACAACCAGCCCATACTCCTTGTTTTTAGGGAAACACCTTCCTATGTATCACCTGGCAAGGTATTTGAAAGTTATATTGTTGTCTATAACAAGGGATGCAATAAATCTGATGGTGCTGTTATATACGAAAAAATAAAGGATGGATGGACACCATTGAACCCACTTGCTTCAGGAGATGTTGAACTTTTGTCTTCCCAAGTTGACCCAGAAAATAACTTTGTTATATGGAATTTGGGTGAGATACCTGTGGGCAAATATTCCCTTTTGAGTTATCAGGTAAAAACCCCAACAGGATACAATGAGATGGGACATGCTTTATGGAATATAAGCTTTGATAATAGGTCTTTGGAGGAATTTAGAGAACACAGGATGTATACTGCAGAATACCCTTCAGAGAGCCATTTAGAATACTCTTTGGTTGTATGGCAGAGAGATGAATTTCCTTGGGAAGAACCAAGAAGTTTGCAACCAAATTATGAATATAATCTAAGTTTAAAAGCTACAAATATAGGCGATTATGAAGCAAATAATTGGACAATTAAACTATTTGTGCCATCTGTTTGTAACATAACTGATTCAACAGGAGATATAGATGATGTTTTGAATTCAATAACTTGGAACCTTACTTCACTTGGTTCAAGGAAATCAAAATATTTAAATTTCACCCTTAATTGCACAGAGGAGAGCAGACTTTATTTTGATGTGAGCTCTTTTAGGGATACAAGAAACAGCACATCATATTCTGACAATGCTTTTTATTCCTGTTCGGGAGAAGAATGCACTTCAGAATTTTTATATACCTTTGACCATCCTGATGAGCCTTATGAAAGAATGGTTAATGTGAGCGCAGGTATTGAGTATAATGGTACTGCCAACAACATCACTCTTTCAGAATTTGGATTTTATATAAAAAATGATAATTCTGATTATCAAACGATATGGCAAAAATTGAACTTTTCAAATACTGATGGTTATGCTGAACCAACACTTTATCTAAATGATTTTGTGCAGACATCAAGATATGTAAAGCTATTTTCGCATGTAGATGGGACAAAGGACAGATTTTCAAATATAACTTTGAAGCAGATGAATTATTCTTGGGAATATGGAAAATTGTTTAATGAAACACAGAAATTATTTGCTGTTTCAAAAATATACACTTATGTTCCTCTGTTGGAAAATGAAAGTGTTTCAGTACAATCGGGCGGATGGGGTGAAAAACATAATTTTACTGTTATGGTGATGGATAGATTTGGGAGAGATGTCAGTGTTTATGGATGGCACCGTTCCACTACAATACAATCTTATGAAAACTATTCTCTTGTTGATTCATATATTTGCGTGAATTGCGGTTCATGGACCCAGATTAATTTCACTTATGACTACAATTGTTCATTAATAGGTGGATGGTTGTTCAAGTTTAATGCAACAAACGATGATGGAAATTCGACAACAGGCGAGATTTCTTATACAATAACTAAGGATGATGTTCATGTTGCAAATAAGGGACCCATAAATGATGTGATTATTAACAGAACAGATTCAACTGATTTTTTTGTTGAGGTTTTTGATGTTGACAATAGTTCCTATCCGTACCAGGCGTATGGTAAAATAAGAATGACAGTGTATGATATTGGTACTTGGGATAGCCCCACTCCGATTCAAACAAATGCTTCGGGCTATCTTATTAGGACAATGGATAATGCCCAGTGGTGCGCTGATGAGGGAAAATATTATCTTGGAAAGCACTCCTGGTACGGAGGAACTTCAGGAGACGGCTGCGTTTTTGACAATTCCACTTCGCCATGGAATTTCACTTTAATGGGAAAATTGACTGCCAATTACCTTTTTCCAAAAGATGTTAATTATACAAATGAAAATACAACAAGATTAAACGGAACATTATTTGATGATTGTGGAAATCAAAAAGCGGATGCAGTGAATTTCCCTGTTAATTTCACAATAGAGAGCAATGGATACTCAAAAACATTTGAAGCAACAACAAGCGGAGGATATTATATTTATGATTGGGATCTTTCCGGAGAACCTCTTGGATGGTATAATGTTACAATGTTTGCTTTCAGAAATCAGGGAGATTATTGGAATGATACAGATAAACTCAATTTCGCATTTTTCCTCGGAACCTATCCAGTTATAGAGAACTGGACCATTGTGCCAAAACAGGGACCTTGGGGCATGTCACCATTTAATTTCACTACCAATACTACTGATATGGATAATAATACAGTTACAATCAGGTATTATCTGAAAAAAGGCTCTTCCCCTTTTGATTCTGACCTGGTTTATACAGATAGCTGTTCTTATTGCAGGAATCACACAAGTTATTATGAAAAAAATTTTGTATGCAATTCAACGCAAAATGATATTGGAACATGGTATATCAGGTTTAGAGTAAATGATACATCGGGATTCATGAACGAGACAACCCAAACAATTGTTGTGGAGGAGGAGCCAATATCGATATACCACAGGTTGGGAAATAATAGTGAGATAAACAGAAGCAGTGGTTCCCAGTTATTATCTGTTTATGTTGTTGACAATATCCTGAATTATAACCTAAGCGATTCAAACATAAGCACAAGCAATGTGAAGTTCTGGGTATTTAATGCTACTTACTATCCTCT
>CAZTVD010000077.1:0-3268 GCA_964616955.1 Candidatus Woesearchaeota archaeon | reverse complement strand
AAAATTGAATATGTGGCTTTTTATATTCAATATGCTTCCCCTGCCCGGTACAGACGGGTATAATATCATAAATGGTCTTATGGCGATGTTATGATAAGTGCTGTTAGCGTAGCCATGCTCTGTTTGGCTATTGCAGACATACTCACCCTTGACATTGTTTCAGCTGTGGTTGGTTCGCTTATCCCTCTTTCTTCAAATATCTTCCATTCAATTTTGTTTTCTCTTTCAGCGATGTCCCTTCTTTATTATGTAAGGGGGAGGAGAACATCTGCTAGTTTTTTTGTGGGATGGGGAATTTCTGTTTTTTTGATTTCCCTTTCAAACCATGTTTTTTTATTTTATCCCCTGAGCCATTCTTTTAATTTTATACCTGACAATAGTGGATTTGATTTTTTCATTTTCTTTTTTGGTTTGATTTTATATTATCACAGAAGAAAAATAACATATTATCTCTCCTCTTTTTCTCCACTCATCATAAGAAAAGGTGTTTTTTTGTTTTTCCTCGCTTTTTTCTTTTTTATATTGTTTTTCCCTGTAATTCCTCTTTCTGTTTGCAATACCCTCCTGCTTCCAAATGAAACAAAGACTATAACAGGGGGCACGGTTTGTTCAGGTGTTGATTATAAATATGGAAGCCATGTATTTTACTTGTGCGGACAGGGATGCAACATATCTGTATGGTCAGAAATGCCTGTTGATTTTGTGCGAGGGGATAATATCACTATTTCGGGAGTTTTTACAAGAAAATACAGGATTCCTGAATTGTATAAAATTCAGTGGATTTCGGGCGACTCCACACTTTTCCACAAATAAAGGGAAGCAAGGGTTCTGCAGGGTATCCACCTTTTGGAGATTTCCTCTGCTTGTTTCGGGCTTGGCACCTCATCAAGTTCATACTCCTTCATTATTGCCTTTCTCAACCCAAAGTCATCTGAAGCAAATACATCCTGTCTTCCAAGTGAAAAAATAAGAAACATTTGTGCGGTCCATTTACCTATTCCCTTTATTTTTGTTAATTCTTTTATTACTTCCTCATCAGTCATTTTTTTGAATTTTTCAGGATTAACCTCTTTTTTTACAAATTTTTCTGAGAGGAGTTTAAGGTATTCTATTTTCTTTTTTGAAAGCCCAATTTTTCTTAATGTCTCTTCCTCTGTTTTCAAAATTTTGTTTGGAGTTGGGTTTTTCAAAAGTGAAATGAACCTTTTATAAATGCTTTCAGCGGATTTTGTTCCCAGTTGCTGAAATATTATTGACCGGGCAAGGCACAGGAAAGCATCATTTTCCCATTCTTTTTCTATCTCCCCGTATTTTTCGATCAATTTTTTCATAACAGGGTCTTTTTTGAGATGCTCTATCATACTCTATAACCATATTTCCCCCTTAAAGGAACAAAAGAAAACCCGCCATATTCCCTGATTATCTTTTCTTTTCCCTTTTTGGTTATTTTTGTCATAATTGACTTTAGTGGCAAAACCATAATCCCCCCATCCTTTAATTGTTCAAAAAGTTTCTCAGGCATGTGCGGACAATCAGCAGTTATTATTATTTTGTCGTAGGGCGCCCCATTCTCATATCCCTTAGACCCATCTCCTTTTATAATTTTTACATTTTTTATTCCTGTTTTTTTCAGGTTATTGTTTGCAAATTCCACAAGTTTGTCATTTATTTCTATTGAAATTATTTCTCCATCTTCACCCACCACATCAGACATAACAGCAGCATTATACCCGCTTCCTGCACCAATTTCAAGAATCTTTTCCCCTTTTTTCAATTCCATCAATTCAAGCATAAAAGCCACAGTATACGGCTGGGAAATTGTCTGACCCTCTGGTATTGGGAGAGGGTAATTGCCATAGGCATATTTTTTATATTTTTCCTCCACAAAATTTTCTCTTGGGATTTTTTTTATGGCTTCCACTACCCTTTGGTCTTTTATACCCATGTCTACTATTTCTTGAACCAATAATTCTTTCATATTACAATATGTGAAATTTACCTTTAAATTGGTTTCCAAAAACAATTTAAACAAAAACAGGGAGGAGTAAAAAATGTGGGAAGAAGAACTTCTGGAAAAATATTCAGAATTGAGGAGGTTAAGGTATGAATTGGATTCAGGGATTTTCAGGAGCAGGCAGGATAAATTGGAAGAATACAAATCAAAAAACATGGAGATAATCGGATATATTGAAAGGAATTTTCCGTCAAAACTTTCTCAGGAAATGGGTGGATTGGAGAAGAAAATAGTGCTTTCCCCTGCATATCACAGGGCAGAAGAAAAAAGAAATGCTGTGGATTTGTTGTATTTGCATGAAGATGTTGGACCTGTTCATAGGGTTTTTTTTATTAAAGAAAGAGAAAAAAGAAAAGAAATTTTTGAAAAAGCAAGAGATTATTTGTGGAGGAATAAGCATGTTGTTCTGGGTTATCATGAAAAATTGAGAGAAGAACTCCAAAAAATGGGTGTTTCTTCTGCAATTGAGGCTTTTGAAATTTATGCTGGGATCGGGGAGAGAGATGTCCAAAGGGATTTGGAAAAAATAAAAAGAGCATATTACCCTGAATTTGTTTCTTTATTCAAGAAAATTTCTGAAAACGCAAACATAGTGGAGCCGGAGGAATGGGATTTTAGGTATATTGCTTCCTATCCCTTCAATGAAATAAACCAGATATCCCAAGAAAGGATATTGCCTGAACTCGATATTTTAAAACATGCTTTTGGTGTGAGGGCAGAAATAGATGCAGAAGAAAGGGAACATAAAAAACCAGGAGCTGCTTGTTATGGGATTGCTAGAGAAGATATAAGAATAAGAATGGGAAAAATGGGAAATATGGCGGGTTTGATAGCCTACCATGAATTTGGCCATGCTGTTTATTACTCCTTAATAGAATGGAACCTTGAAAATGCTTTTTTTGGAAGAACAGATAAAAACGAAGGGCTGGCCTTTCTTTTTCAGAATCTTTTTGAAAACGAAAGATATGTGGAGGAAAAAGGATTTCCTGAAAAAATAATCGAAGCAACAAGGATGAGGAATTTGTATGTTCTTGCAAGTTCTGTCCCACATACAAAGGCAAAACTTACATTTTTGCATGATTTTGATTTTGAAAAGGCAGACGAAGTTTATAAAGAGGAGATGGGGAAATTGGGCATAAATCCACAAACTGGTTCTTTTCTCCAAAATTATGTGGAATGGACAAGAGCATTATATTACCCAAATTATGTTGAAGGCATGTTATCCTATCTGGGTTTGAGGGAGGATATTGAGGG
>CAZTVD010000076.1:0-3276 GCA_964616955.1 Candidatus Woesearchaeota archaeon | reverse complement strand
GTGACTCGCTTGCGCTCCACCCCCTATCAAGTAAAAGTATCTTCTCAATATTCTTTGCACACGACTCGCATTCCATCCCATTTATTTCAAAAATCTTTTTCACAATAATTTTATTCTCTAACTATTAATAATGCTTTCTTTTATAATTCGATATTTGGAATGCCATTATCCATGTTGATTATCGATGAAGATAAATTGTTGTTTTCCTTTGCTGATATATCCCATCCCCATCAATATCTCTTTTTTTCCCATTATCTCAATTTTTTCACTAGTGAGTCTCCATAATGTGCCTATTTTTACATTAATTTTTTCAATATCCATTTCTGAAATTTCTTTTTTGAGGTATTTTGTTAATTCTGAGGGTTCATGCTTCTCTTTCTCCCCTTTTTTCTCCCATTTATGCATGCCATTATAATAAACAAAACCCCTTTCAATATAAAACCATTTCAATTCTTTTTTTATTTCCATTATTTTTTTGTATAGCACATTGTAAGCCAAGAAATTGTATTTAAAAATTTTCAGGAAATAAATAAATATTCATAATTCCTTTTATAAGTATGCCAAGACCATACAAGAGGAGGAGAATAAGGTTCAGACCCGATTTTGATTATTACAAGCCAGCAGGCGTTCCATTGAATAATTTGGAGGAGGTCAGGATAAATGCTGATGAAATGGAAGCACTTGTTCTTTCTGATGTTTATGGCTTCAACCAGAAAGATGCAGCTGAAAAAATGGAAATCTCCCAGCCAACATTCCACAGAATTCTCTCATCTGCAAGAAAAAAAATAGCATCTGCACTTTCCACAGGAAAGGCAATAAGGATAAAGAGATTATGACTCTAACAGGAGATTGTAATTAATACAAACAAACCTCTTGCGTTAAGGAAAGCCGCCATAGTTTGTTGGAAACCTTTTAATCCCTTGGTGTGTTGTAAGCCCTTATTGTTATTTTGCCTGTAATCTCCTTTTTGTTGTATTCTATAAATACATACATCTCTTTTTCATTTTTATGTGTACCAACAACTGCCTCTCCTGCACCCTCCATCCTCTCTTTTAATATCCTTTTCAAATGCTCCTCAAAATGTTCTGCTTCGAATTCACCCCCAAATGTCATTCTGTATACTGTTTTTTTTCTTCCAATTTTTCCCAAAATCTCCTCCCCAACTTTTTCTTCTATTTTCACAGAGCATTCATCGAATAGTGAGCATTCTTTTAGAATATCGCTTAATCTTGCCATAAATTACTCTCAAAAAAATATCTTTTAAACTTTTGTTTTGGGAAAGTGCGGGGGACGGGATTCGAACCCGCGCAGGCACTAAGCCACAGGAGCCTCAGTCCTGCCCCTTTGGCCATTCCCCAAGCTTTTCTTTTGGTGAAGGTTTTCTTTTCTAAAGAAAAGCTTCCTCGGGCACCCCCGCATAGCTTTTGAAAGCAAAAATCCAATTAAAAAACTAACGAATTATTTCAGGTCTATTTTTACTCCACCAACCCATTTTGAGCCAATGTTGTAAAGCCATGCGCCGATGTAACCTGTAACGAACCCAACCAAACCATATGTAATTGGAAGCACTATTATTGCTGCCCATCCAAGGGATATTAATGCGTTTGTATCAATAGATGGTGTTGCTGTGCTTCCATATAATGCAATCAGTGGAGCAATTATTGTTGCTGCTAGCCCAAGAAAAAATCCAAAAAGCGCTTGAAGGGCCCCAAGAATTTTTGCAAGAGACATTGGGTCTATTTTTATAATTGTTTTCATAAAATATTATATTACCAAATAAATTAAATAAATTACTTATTTGCTTTTTCTTCTCTGCCTCTTTCTTTCCTGCATCCTTTTCTTTTTGGTCTTCCACCTGAATTTAGTGATTTTCTTTTTCCAGTTTCTTGAACTCCTCTTCATTATTCTTGAAAATCCCTGTTTGTTTTAAATATGTTTCTAAACATATTATGAATTATAATCCGAAACATTTATAAATAATGTAATGAATAATTATTCAAAATGGAGGTGATATATATGCCAGCAAGAGATGGAACAGGTCCATATGGTTTGGGTCCATTGACAGGCAGAGGTCTTGGTCCGTGTGGCAGGGGATTGAGAAGAGGATATGGCTTTGGATATGGCTATGGGTTCAGAGCATTTTTGAGTGAAAAAGAAAGGAGAGACATTCTGGAAGCAGAACTTAAAAGAATTGAAGAGGAAAAGAAGTATATTGAGCAGGAATTGCAGAGATTAAAATCAGAGAAACAGGACTGATTTTTTATTTTTTATTTGTTGTTTTAAATAGTTAGAATGATAAAATTATAGATGCAGTCATAAGTATTGTTGCTTAAAATGAATTCTTTTGTGGTCTAATTATATTTTAAAAGAAAAAAATGCTCCCGCCGGGATTTGAACCCGGGTCCCAGGCTTTCTTCATTCTTTCTTTGATTGAACTTTCTTTTTCAAAGAAAGTTTACGAAAGGCCTGTATCCTTGGCCGGACTAGACGACAGGAGCCCATGGACCCGGAGGGATTTGAACCCTCGACTTCTGGTTCTCTTAGGACGTGGACATATAAGACCAGCGCCCCGCCAGACAGCCCAACTTTCTTTGATGAAACTTTCTTTTTAAGAAAGTTTCTAGGCCACGGGTCCTTAAATTATGTGAAAATAAGAGGGTTTTTAATTTTTTTGTCATTACTTTTTTTGGAGAAGCACTGCCAGAGCTATTAAAATTATGCCTGTCACAAATATGGGTCTCAGGTAATCCATCCAATTAATTGCTTTTGTCTGCTCTGATATGCTCAATCCAAGTATTGAAAAAAATACTGGGCTTGTAAAAAGAAAATAAGCAATAAATGCTGTGAGTGCAACCATGAATGCTGTTATTGGATTAACACCAAACATATAAAATAATACAAAAGTTATCATGCCAACAATTATGAGGGGGCTGATAAAATTCATTATTATGCCCGTATTCCTCTCACTAATCCCACTCAAACCAATTGATATAAGGAAATGTGGGTTTGTAAATCTCTCATAAATTGTGAAGAAAAAAATCATGAATATTATGCCAAAAAGGATTTTTCTATAATCATATTCAATCATAATCAGGATAACAACTGCTTTATATTAAATATTATTGTTTCCTTCTTCACTCTTTTTTCTTCCCTGTTTTTCATGTCTTTTATAACAACTTCTCCTGTTTGCAAATCCTTTTCTCCCACTATAACAACTAAGGGTATGTTTTTTTTGTCAGCATATTCCAATTGCTTTCTTATCCCCCTCCCCATCAC
>CAZTVD010000075.1:2428-3282 GCA_964616955.1 Candidatus Woesearchaeota archaeon | reverse complement strand
GATGAAAGGATATTGGAAAAAATGAATTCCCAATTAGCAAAAACCCTGCTCAAGGAGAACAAGATTAATTCTCCATGGTATTTCCATATACACAAAATTTTTTCCTTGCTAAAAAAAAGAGCAATAAAAACAGAGGAAATCCTTGACAGATTGAGAAAAAAAGGGTTTTTGGCAGAAAAAACCCATTTTGAAGATCTGGGCATAAAAACAGATGCTAATTTAAAAGAATTAAAAAGGATTATGAAGCAATAGGCTCCTTTTTTTCTTTTATTTCCTTGACATCTTCTTCAAGACCCAGTTCATCCAGCAATTCCTTGTATCTGTTCCTTATTGTTACTTCTGTGACTCCTGCAACATCTGCAACATCCCTCTGCGTCCTTTTTTCTCCTGTCAAAAGAGCAGCCACATAAAGGGAAGCAGCAGCAATCCCCATTGGTCCCTTGCCACTTGTTATCTCCTTTTTAAGTGCTTTGTTCAATATTTCCACTGCTTTTGTTGTTGTTTCCGGGCTCAAATTGAGTTCACTTGCAAACCTGTAAACATAATCCATGGGTGATGTGGGGAGAATCCTCATTCCCAACTGCCTGCATATGAACCTGTATGTTTTACCAATTTCCTTCTTATCAAGCCCAAACGCAGTGCTTATTTCTCCCAAGGTCCTTGGGACATTGTGTTTCCTGCACGCAGCATAAATTGCCCCAGCAACCACTGATTCCATGCTCCTTCCCCTAACAAGCCCTTTTCTTGCAGCCATCTCATATATCTGGGAGGACGCTTCTTCAACTGTCCTTGAAAGTTTTAATATGCTTGCTGTTCTCCTCAAATCAGCAAAAGCAAATTTCAAGTTCCTTTCT
>CAZTVD010000075.1:0-2418 GCA_964616955.1 Candidatus Woesearchaeota archaeon | reverse complement strand
GGGCAAACTTCAGGTTTCTCTCAATTGCAGTGCTTATCCTTCCCTGCCATTTTGTTATTCTCTGCATCTCCCTTCTTCTTTGGAGAGGCAATGCCTGTATGTCGCTCTTTTTACCTATTGTTGTGCTCAATCCCTTGTCATGCCTTGTTGATGTCAAAGGAGAACCCACCCTTCTCCTTGATTCCATCTGCTCAAAATTGAATTCCCTCCATTCCTGCCTTGGGTCTATAATCCTTTCCTCAACAACACTTCCACACCTTCCGCAAACAAGCTCTCCCCTGCGTGTGTCCATATAAACTTTTTCAGAACCACAATTTTGACATTTTAACTTTTCCTTAGTCATAGCAAAAATCTTTTAAATATAATGGGAAAACATTTATAAAGGTTTCGATAAGTTTTTTACTTTTTAGTGGCTTTTTCAACAAGAATCCCGTTCAAAAACCCCTCCCTTGATGGCCTGTTGGTTATTTTAACAACTCCCAAATCAGTTTCAACAAGTGCGCCTTTGGTTATGATTTCCATCCTCTTGTAATGCCTGTTTGCCTTGTTCTCCACAATTCCATTTATCCTTGCTTTTTTGAGTTTTTTTCCAACAACAACATTAACAACCCCATCCCTGACCAACTTTGTTTTTTCCTTTCCGCCCATTATCCTTATTTTCTTTATTCTCCTCTGCCCCAATCTTGCAAGAATGTCCAGCCTTCCAAGTTCCCTCTTTTTCTTGTCCCTCTGTTTCTTATATTTGCTACCTGAAACTTTTCTCTTTGACCTTCTCTGCCAGAAAGACATGGAACAAAAAACCTGCTTGTGATTTAAAAACTTTAAGGTACTGTTTAATTAATCAATACAAGAAATATTTAAACCAATAAGCTTAAAAAAACACGGGAATAATTTGTTTTTACAGCAAGTGGGGGTGCTTTATGGAACAGAAAGTTGAATCAAGACCTTTGGATGCTTTAAATGAAAGTAGAGGAAAACAAGTTATGGTTGAATTGAAAAATGGAAAAAGGTTTGTCGGAAAGCTTGTGGCTTTTGACATACACATAAACACAGTTCTTGAGGATGCACAGGAGCTGGAAAATGGCGAGATAAAAAGAAATGTGGGCAAGGTCTTCATAAGGGGGGACACCATAATCATAATATCTCCTTCTGAGTGATGAGTGATGAAAGGGACCCCTTCTCAAGGCAAAAAAGGCAGAAGCAAGACGCATATAAAATGCAGAAGATGCGGAAGGCATTCTTACCACGTGGCACACAAAGTTTGTTCTGCATGCGGTTTTGGCAAAAGTGCAAAAATCAGGAATTATTCATGGAGCTCCAAAAAGGTGAATAGAAAAAGGAAACCCGGCAAATAAGAATTAAACCTAAAATTTAAAAGCAAAACTAATTTTAAGAATAAATAGCGGGCTCGTAGCTCAGAGAAGCTTTTCTTTTGGAAAGAAAACCTTGCCAAAAGAAAGCTTTGAGCAAGATGGTAGAGCACCTGGCTCTTAAACTTTCTTTGAAAGAAAGTTTAATCAAAGAAATAGGCGAGACCAGGGGGTCGCGGGTTCAAATCCCGTCGAGCCCATATTTTTATGTTCTAATCCAAAAACCGAAGAATTTTTCAAAAGATTTTTTACCATATATATAAAATGTTAAAAAAATTGGTATTGCAGAGGTATGGAATGTGTGATTTAGAAATAAAGTTAGAAATACCTGAAAGAAGCAAAAGGATTTATTATTATGAAATAATGCATGATGCAGAAGGCCCCTTGGATATGGAAAGCACTGTTAATAGCGAATATTTTGACTTAAATGATTTCCTTGAAAGCCTATCAAATATGGGCTTTGACCACAACCCATTATATTCAGAACCAAGAAATGGTTCAAAAAAAATCAATAAAGTACATATGTTTCTTTATCTATTGCATGGAATAACACACATAGTAAAAAATAATGGAAAAATTGATGAAAAAGAATCCTTTGAACCACCCACATTTGTTACAGAACCCACAATAAGACCAAGGAAAATAGCGAATTTTGCTGGGGAGGAGGATATTGTGGATATATTCCGAAACCATATTGATTGTATCAGTGCTGGCATGTATAGTGCAAATGTTGTTATGAATGCATGGTGGCGCCTTGACACAGGAATACATATTGATTGCATTAAAGATGATATAAAAAGGGGAGGGAGATATGAAGATATGGAGATAGAACATCTCCTAAGATGATTATTAAATAAAAGAATTCTTCTAATGCCAAGGAAGTTTATTTAAAGGAAAAAAAAATATTCTGAACATGACAAGAAAAAACATAACAAGAGCAAAAAAAAGAACAATAAAAAAGAAGAAAAAAGGGAAAGGGGGAAGCAAATAAATTAATTGCGCACATGCAAATTCCTGTGTGTGTTTCTTTTTCTCCCCGAAAACCTCT
>CAZTVD010000074.1:2317-3328 GCA_964616955.1 Candidatus Woesearchaeota archaeon | reverse complement strand
AGATTACACCTATGGGTATTCAATCTCTTTTAGGCATATCTTTGGATAAAATAATAGAAGTTTTATTAATGATGTATAATGATGGGCTTATTGTTATTATGGAAAAAGATGATGGCATGGGTAAATTTCCGCCTTCAAAGGCAGGTTATCGTGCTTGGCAGGAAGTTGAAAAAGGCGATGGAAGTTATGAGTTTTTTAGGTTGAGATGGGGAAATGCTTATGTTAAATTAAAACAATAAACCATTTCTATTTTCTTCCTTTTGTTGGGTATCTTCGCATAAGATATGCCCATACGTGTTCTAATTCTGCTACTGTAAGGTTGTTGAGAACGGCATTTATTTCTTTAATTAGTGGTTCTTTTTTTGCTCTTAACGTTCGTATGAAATCTTGGAATGTTCCTTTGTTTCCATCCTCAAGCCATGCTCGATATCCTGCTTGTGTTGGACTATAATCTCTAAATCCCATGATAAAAAAAATCTAATTATATATATTTAAAATCTTTTACCAAAGAGTATACTATTTTTTCAGCAATAACTCTAAAAAATAAAAAAAAGATAGGTTTTTGAAATTACCTTATCTAAAGATTTTGGCTTTTAGAATTTACTTGGAATGCAGTTAACCATTGCCTCTTGAAGGGCTTTCTTAGTCATTCCTTTCTTAATTCCACAGGCACGTGCAGCATCACGTATTTTCTTTTGCTGTTCTGTTAGTGGATATTCACTTGGGTATCTCGCTAAGACCCAGCCTTTATTCCCGCCAGTTGCATATGCGGCATCACTTGCTTTATATTGTCGTGGTCTCTTTTTGACATAAAAGCCTGCTAAATTCTTCATAACTACCATTTTTCTTTTTTCCCTCCAAATATATAGTCTTATTATATCTCAATATATTTAGTTAGATATATAACGGTTTTTCATAAAATTTTTTTGAATATATAAGGTTTTTTCAAAAAAAATATTTGAGTGGAAAAATTTAAGTATTTTTTAATTATTAAATATAGATATGACTTTT
>CAZTVD010000074.1:0-2307 GCA_964616955.1 Candidatus Woesearchaeota archaeon | reverse complement strand
AAAATTAGATAAACCTGAAATGTTAATCTGTATAAAAGATGGCATAGCTCTGACAGAAGAAGGGGAGGTTTTACCTGTTGGTAGACCAAAAAGAAAATAAAGATATTCTATGTGAACCTAAAGAAGGCGGGTGGCGTTGCCTCAGAAGACCGAAAGGAAAATGGATTGACTATGGCGATTTTGATGCTATAGTCATCAAAGATAAAAAAGTTGAACTTCCAATTGTTGGAAAAGTTATCTTTGATGGTCAAAACTGTGAAATCAGAGAAGAACATGGAATGAAAATACTTTACTGTAAAGAGAAAAAATAGTTAATACGCTTCTATCTCTTGGTTCTCTGGTTCTTTTATTTTATGAATCTGTAACTCATCATTCCCGTTTGATAATACAAGGAACTCTCCAAAATCTATTTTCATTGTTTTTCCACCGTTTACTTTTATTTCAAAAGTTCCCATACCTGTTGTGACATGTTTTGGGTTTGTGCTATATTTTTTAGGTGTCGTTTCAGAACATAATACCATATGGCTATCCATTAGTTTTTTCAATCTTGAACGGACAAGGCTATCTTTTTTTAAAAGGTCTCTTGAGTTTTTACATTCAAATATTTTTTTAGCAATATCAGAAGTGGTTTGATGGCTGTTTTCATAAAGATAATAAATAATATTTATATCTATTTCATCAAACTTCATCTGAACCACTTAGTTTATCCCAAAACTGTTTAATATATTTTTCACCTACTTCACAAGTCTCGTTTCCATTGTCATTCATACATACAAGTGGCGCCTCTGTTAAACTTTTCCCCTCTATATATTCTGCTTTTACTTCAGGATACTTCTCCTTAAATTGTTTTATCTGCTCGGGATTTTTTACATAGATAAGTAGTTCTCCCATTTTTAACCTTATTTTTCTTTCAAAAATTTTTTATTAAATATAGTTATTTTTCAAATACTATTTAAATGTTTATACAATTTTGTATACTGGGATTGGATATGGATGACCATACTGTTCGAGTCAATCGTGAAACATTAGACAAGCTTAAAAATTTTAAGAACAAATGGTCTCTCTCTTATAATGATATTATCAGCATGGCTCTTGATATGCTGGATGGTGCTGATTTAAAAGAAATAGCGGTAGAAGCACCTGTTTATAAAATCAAAGTTAGCCTGAATCGAGTGAGAATTAATGATAATGTTATGAATTTATTATCAAATGGATATGACTTATTTATCCCTGATATAACCAGAAGACAAGCGATGTATATCAAAAGGAAACTATCAAATAAAGGATTTGATGTAGAATACAATGTAGGTGAAGCCGATGGTAAATCAGGATATTTATTTTCAACACGGAATGAATTAAAAATTAGAAAAAATGTTGTAACAGATAAGGCACGGTCTCCTTTAATTAAAACTATTCCTTCTATTAATTAAAAAAATCCAATCCCTTCTTTTTTATATCATCGATACTACTTTATATTCATTTCCACAGCCCTCACATGTAACTGTATAATTAGCATCAGGTTCAACACAACGTTCAGTTCCACAATAAGGACATTTTACATATGCAACACTATCCCACGTTAAAGGAACAAAAACAATTTTTATTTTTTTTGGTTTTTTTACGACTTTAAGAACTCTCTTTTTTAATTTCGTTCCCATGTGAACTTTAGACATATCTGCATATTTTCTATAACAATCTCTACACATATATGCCCAGGAACCATATTTAGTAGGTGCATCGTATTCTGCTTCTTTTCCGCAGAAATCACAATTAGGTAAAGTGTTTTTCTCAATTTCTTTCATTTCCATGCCTCTTTCAATTTATTTAAATCAGGGTTGTCACTTATATCAAGTTTAAAAAGTTCACATGCTTCCGAATATAAATCACCACTTGCTACACAGGCGATAAAATGTTTATCAATTTCTTTCATAAAATTTAAAATCTTAATAAAACATATAACCTTTACTACAACGAAGTATACGCTTTTTATTTTAGTGTTTCATAAATTATTCCAAGAGAGAATCCGCTCATTATCCCTGGTAGCATCCCAGTAACAACCCTAACAGGATTAGTGCTTTCCCAATATCCAAAACCCTGCATGAGCCCGTCTATACTGATTGGTATCAATGAAAAAATAAAAACCATCAGAAAAGGCAAATCAGGCTTTGTGATGTAAAAAAGCCCAAGTCCAAGCCCTATGTCTAAACCTATCAAGATTGCGACACAGCGACTGCATAAAGGCATTTGATTTTCATTTAAAACAAAACTTCTTGTTTGTTTTTGATGACATATGAAATCACCAGCAGT
>CAZTVD010000073.1:0-3346 GCA_964616955.1 Candidatus Woesearchaeota archaeon | reverse complement strand
GGAATTAACACCTCCTCTTATAAGGATTTATGTTTTGTAGAAAAACTTAAAAAAAGAATTATAATAAATAATGCATGCAAGGTGGTTGCCGGATACAGCAAAGAAACTTTTAAATTAGTCCTGCTTCTTGGTGGTTTTAATGACATATGAGCCGTTGAAATTAGAGAAAAGAATAATGAATTTCTGGGAAAAGAACAGAATATACCAGAGATTAAGGAAAAGGGGGAAGAAAAAATTCTTTTATATGGATGGACCTCCATATGCAAATGGAGACCCTCATTTGGGCCATATATTAAACAGAACCCACAAAGATATGATTAGAAGATACAAATGGATGAATGGTTATAAAGTGTGGGACCAGCCCGGATTTGACTGCCATGGCCTGCCCATTGAAACAGCAGTTGAAAAAAAATTCGGGTTGAATAATAAGGAGGACATACTCAAATTTGGAGAGGGCAGATTTGTAAAAGAATGCATAAAACTTGCGAGCGATAATGTAAAGAAAATGGGGGAGATTTTCAAGAGATATGGTGAATGGGCAACATGGGACAATCCATACAGGACAATGGATGACTCCTTTATAGAATCAGTATGGTGGGCAATGAAGGAATTATGGAAAAACAACCTTTTATATAAGGGAAAAAAGGTGCTCCACTGGTGCCCAAGGTGCGGGACAGCTCTCGCACTAAATTATGAAATTGTTTATGAAAAATTGACAGACAAATCAATATATGTCAAATTTCCTGTAAAGGGAAGGGACAATGAATTCCTCATAATATGGACAACTACACCGTGGACAATACCATTCAATCTGGCTGTTATGGTTCACCCTGACTTTGATTATGTGAAAATCCAGAAAGGCACGGAAAAATGGGTTGTTGCAAAAGAACTTGCAGACAAATTTGGGGATTTTGAGGTTTTAGAACAGATAAAAGGAAGGAACTTGGAAGGAGTGGAATACTGGCATCCTTTTTTTACAGAAATACCTTATTTTTCCAAAAAATCAAAATGGATGCATAAAATTGTGCTGAGCAGCGAGTATGTAACGCTTGATGCTGGCTCCGGGCTGGTGCATTGCGCTCCTGGATGCGGTCCAGAGGACTTTGAAATAGGGAAAAAATATGGATTAAAACCATTCAACACAGTGGATGAGAATGGATATTTGAGGGATATAGGTCCTCTTTCAGGATTAAAGGCGAGGGAAGATGATGAAAAGATAATAGGATTGCTGGGGGAAAAGGGGCTTCTTGTAAAAGAGGAAAAAATAATCCATGATTATCCTGTATGTGAAAGGTGCAAAACTCCTGTTATTTTCAGGGCAACTGAACAATGGTTTTTGAAAGCAACAAAGGCAAAGAAAAAAATGCTGCAGGAAAACAAAAAAGTTCACTGGATCCCTGAATGGGTGGGGGAAAGAAGGTTTGCAAATTGGCTGGAGAACATAAAAGATTGGTGCATAAGCAGGCAGAGGTATTGGGGAATCCCCCTGCCAATATGGGAATGTGACAAATGCGGAAAAATTGAGGTTATAGGGAGCAAAGAGGAATTGAACAAAAAACCAAAAAACCTGCACAAACCTGACATAGATGAAATAACATGGAAATGCAAATGCGGTGGGCAATTTAAAAGGAACCCTGATGTGCTTGATGTGTGGATAGATTCTGCATGCGTGCCATTTGCAAGTTTGGGTTATCCAAGAAAAAAAGAATTATTTGAAAGATTATATCCAGCAGATTTCATAATTGAATCCCACGACCAGATAAGGGGATGGTTTTATTCACTCATGACCATAAATACCTTCCTTTTTGGGAAAAGACCCTATGAAAAGGTGTATATGCATGGATATGTGATGAATGAAAGGGGCGAGAAAATGAGCAAGCGGCTCGGGAATTTCATCTCAGTAAAGCAAATTCTGGAAAAATACGGGGCGGATTTGTTCAGGATGGCTGTCATGAGCTCTTCAATACCCGGGCTTGACATAAATTTTGGCGAGGACATGCTGAAAGAAGCATATAAGACGTTGAATACATTATGGAACATAAAAGAACTCATGAAAAAAGCATCCAAACTGCACAAAATAAAGATGGAGGAAAAGATGTGCGTGGAGGAAGAAGAAGATAGGTGGATTATTTCAAAGATAAATTCACTTGTATTTGACATAACAGATTATATGGAAAAATATATTTTGAGTGAACCCGGAAAATTGGTGAAAGAATTTATTTTAGAAGATTTCAGCAGATGGTACGGAAAGCTTGTAAGGGACAGGTTGTTCAATAAAGGAAAAAAGGAAGCAAAAAAAGTTCTGGACAACATGTATTATGTTATGAAAAGGCTTCTCCTTGTATCATGCCCTATAATGCCCCACATCACTGAGGGAATTTTCAGGGAATTGGATATGGGGGAAAGTGTTCATCTTGAAAAATGGCCAGAAGCAGACAAAAAACTGATTTCAGCAGAATTGGAAGGGGATATGAAAAAAGTTAGGAAAGTGGTGCAGGCAATTATGTCATTAAGAGATAAGGAAAAAATCGGGTTGAGATGGCCTGTTGAAAATGTGATTATTGTATCAGAAAACAAGGTGCTCAAGAAACTGGAAAAATTGAAAAAAATAATTGAGGAGCAGGCAAATGTTATGAACATCCATTTGAGAGAGGAACATCCTGAAACAGAAATGAGCTTTAAATTCAATTACAATAATCTCAAAAGGTATGGTGACAGGGTTGCAGTGATAATATCCAAATTAATGGGCTCTGAACCAAGAACAATAAGGGAAAAAGCGGAAAAAGGGGAGCTTTTTGTGGGGGATATGGAACTCACAAAAGAGGATTTCATATTTGAAATGAAATCCGACAAATATGCAATAATTGAAATGGATTTGGGTGTGCTTTATATGGACAGGGAAATGTCAAAAAATGCAATGGAAAAGGGCTATGTCAGGGAGATAACAAGGAGGATTCAGCAACAGAGAAAGGAAATGGGTCTCGAGAGAGGGGACTTTGTTGTTGTAAAAATTGAGGGGGAGAAGGACATAATAAATGCTATTAAAAACAACAGGGATGAAATAGAGAAAAAAACAAATTCAAGGGTGGAATTTGGGAAAGGGGACAAAAAGTTCAAAATAAGGGACAGGGAAGTTGGAATCTCTGTTTTATCAGAAAAAATCCCTTACCAGAACACACACACAATAGGAGAAATATGACTGCGACAATTGTGGAAGATGCTCTGTTATTATTTTTCCAAAAGGCTTTTTTTCATTTAGATAAAAGCTTGCTAGAGCAATGAGAAAAATGCCCAAGAAATTGATATGCAAACAGCAAGGCTTACATCAAGGAAAATGAAAGGTGGG
>CAZTVD010000072.1:0-3367 GCA_964616955.1 Candidatus Woesearchaeota archaeon | reverse complement strand
ACAGTAGGTTCACCGCCCATAAGAAGAACACTTTTATTTTTTCCTATTTTAGACAAGATTTTTTTAAAAACTTCAAATGGCATTTCGCCACCAACATATCCCTTATCAAAACAAAGTTTACAATTTGAATTACATCTTCGGGTTATTTTAAAAACAACTTTATGTATCTGTTTTTTTATCTCTAAAAGGTCTCTATTCTCCAATGGATAATAGGAGCCTCTGTGAAGAATGTTATTAAAACCATACTGGGTTTCACTTCCAACAAAATTTCGTAAAGAAGCAACACCCGTGGCTTTTGGACCATAAGACTTACTAAGCATAAAATTAGAAAGGTATGCTATTTTAAATATATTTTGAATAAAGTGCGCCGGCCGGGATTTGAACCCGGGTTACCAGCGTGGCAGGCTGGTGTCCTACCATTGCCCATGCTTTTCTTTTGGTGAAGGTTTTCTTTTCCAAAGAAAAGCTTCCTAGACTACCGGCGCCCAATAAAACAAATTTGGGATTAATTTAAATGTTTTATCTATCAACAACATTTAATTATTGTAAGAAATATTTTAATAGCATCCAACAATTTAACCTTGCTTTTTCCTCTCCTACAAGAATATCGTGTTTTTATTTCTGTCATTCTCAAATTATTTTTGCATGCTTTAACAAATATCTCCGTCTCTATTTCAAAACCTTTGCTTTGAAGATGCAAATTTAAAAAATGTTCTTTTTTTATAAGAAAAAAACCAGTAAATAAATCCTTGACTGGTTTTTTGCATATCATTGATACTAAAAAGGACATTAATGAATTAAACAAAAACCTATCTAAACCGCAAATATTTAGGGGTATTCTAATCCCTCTAATAATATCATACTGCTCAGAGAACTTTATCATTTCTGGAATTTTTTCTATTTCATAACTCATGTCTCCATCAACAAAAATTATGTTTTCTCTAGCATATTTTGCACCTAAAAGCATAGCATCCCCCTTCCCAATTCCTTTTTGTTTTATAACTCTGGCACCAAGTTTTTTAGCAATTTCTGCTGTTCCGTCTTCTGACTTATCAACAATGAGAATGTCATAATCACCTACAGACTTTATTTTGGAAATTACCTCTGCTATGGACTCTTTCTCGTTTTTGGTAGGTATAATGATAGTTGTATTTTCTTCCATAAGTTTATCTAATCGTTCATTATTTTAAGTCTTGTGTGATAAAAAGCATATGAAAGTTGCACTTGCAAATCTACCAAATAAGAAAAAGCTTGTTAGAAAAATGAGATGCAATGTTTTCACTGACACATACCTGTTTCCACCCATTGAATTAATTTCAATGGCTTCCATTCCAAAAAATGTGCTTTTTATTGATGCAATTGCAGAGAATATTGGGAAAGAAGAATTTACAAAAAAAGTGTTTGATTATATGCCAGATATCATTATCTTTTTGTCTGGTTTTGAAACATTTGAAAATGAAATAAAATTCGTGCAGGTTTTCAGAAAAAAAGGAATAAAGGTTGGTTGCATGGGTTATCTTCCATCATTATTCCCATACAGAGCTCTTAAAAAAGGTCTTGATTTTGTTATTGTAGGGGAACCGGAAACAGCATTAAAAAAAATAATTGAAAAAAAAGCAAAGCCAAAAGGAATAATGTGGGGGGAATTTGGAAATTTGGATGATTATCCATTGCCAAAATATGAATTACTAAAAAACAGATATTATGATATCTTTCTTCCAAAACCATTTGCAACAATTGAGACCTCTCGGGGATGTCCATTCAATTGTATCTATTGCATAAAACCTTATGGGAAAAACATAAGAAGAAAATCAGTCAGGAGGGTGGTCAAGGAATTGGAAATCTTGAAAAAACTGGGATATAAATATATAAGGTTTCTGGATGACCTTTTCACATATGATAAAAATTGGGTCATAAAATTATGTAAAGAAATAATAAAGAAAAAGATGGATATGAAATTTGTGTGCTTGACAAGACCGGACACAATTGACAAAGAAATGGTAAGATGGATGAAAAAAGCTGGTTTTATACGTATTTTAATTGGTGTTGAAAGTGGCTCGAACAGGATGTTGAAATTTTATAGGAGAGGGTATGACAAAAAAACTCTTTTGGAAAGATTAAAAATGCTGAAAAAAGAAAAAATGGAAACAATTGGCTGGTTTATTGTTTCCTATAAAGACAATAAAAAAAGCATTGATGAAAGCCTTGAAATAGCAGATTTGCTTGACTGGATTGTTGTAAGTGTTTTAGAGCCAAGGCCCGGAACAGAATTGTTTAAAAAAAGCAAAAAAAAATTCTCCCTTTTTCCCTATAAAAGCCAATTTTCAAAGGAAATTATGGAAAAAGAAAAAAAATGGGAAAAATATTTTTTATGGAGATTTTACACAAAGCCAGGGAATTTATTAAAAATAATTAAAATGTTTTTAAAATATCCTAAACAAACAACTTCATCTTTTATTTCTGTGATGGGATATTTTATTTTCAATAAGGGACCAAGACCTGATGTTTTTTAATACCATAATGTAAAATTAATATAATGAACCTTGATGTCTTATTAATATCCTTTTTTGATGACGAGTTTCTAAGATTGCGCTATATTGCTTCATATTTAAAGTCAAAAGATATTTCAGTAGAAATAGTACTTTATGGTGAGGAAAACAAAAAATTAGAACTCAAAAACAAAAAAGAATTATTAAAAGGTTTTGAAAAACTCATCAGAACAATTAAAACTAAAAATCCCTTAGTTATTGTAACATATTGGTCAATGGAAAAAGTTTATTTTGCAGAGTACATCCTAAAAAAAATAAGAAAAAAAATAAAGAAATTAATTGCAGTAGTGGGATATCACGCTATCATTTCACCAGAATATTGTAAGAGTTTTTCAGATATAATCTGTTTGGGTGAAGGTGAAAAAGAAATTTTTGAACTTATAAAAAAGTTAAAAAGAAAAAAAGAAATTTCAAACATAAAAGGTCTATGGGTAAAGAAAAAAAATAAATGGGTTCATAATCCACGAAGGAAATTAACAAAAAATTTAGATAGATTACCTTATCCGGACCACAATGATGAAAATTATATATATATTAACAAAAAAAGAAAAAAAATAAAAAAATATCTCCTATTAACAGCAAGGGGATGTCCCTTTAATTGTTCTTACTGTTATAATTCGGCATTAAAAAAAATCTGGTCAAATAATTTCTATAGAATACGTTCAGTAGATAATGTTATAAACGAATTAAAAATTGCAAAAGAAAAATTTCATTTGCAGTATGTGCAGATAATGGATGAAACAATTAGCTGTAGGGGGGAGTGGCTAAAGAAATTTTTGAAGAAGTATAAAAAAGAAATAAATCTGCCCCTTAAAATC
>CAZTVD010000071.1:0-3423 GCA_964616955.1 Candidatus Woesearchaeota archaeon | reverse complement strand
ACACTCAAGCCCTCTTTATATTGCTGATTTGACTGTGCTCACAAAGAGCCTCATAAAAATCCTTGTTAGAAAAAAAGGGTACCATGCAAGTTTCATGCCAAAGCCGTTGATTAGTCAAAATGGGAACGGCATGCACATTCACTTTTCTTTATGGCAGGATGGAAAGAACGTTTTTGCCAATTATTCTCAGGAAATGAAATATTTTGTTGGCGGAATCCTTGGGCATGCAAAGGCACTTTCAGCTGTCCTTTCGCCTACAATCAACTCATATAAGCGCCTTGTCCCACACAGGGAAGCCCCAAACAAAATTGCGTGGGGAGGAAGGAATAGGTCCTGTCTTGTGAGGGTTCCTGCTTCAACAGGAGAAAAAGACTTCAGGATTGAAATAAGAAATCCCGACATGAAAACAAACCCCTATCTTGCTTTTCTTGCAATAATTGCATGCGGCCTTGATGGTATGGAAAACACAATGGATGCTGGACCAATGATGGAAGAAAATGTTTATGACAAAGGAGAAATAGAGCATCTCCCTTCCACCCTTGGGGAGGCACTTGAATACCTGAAAAAGGACCATGTTATAAGGAATGCTTTTGGAAATGAACTTTTTGATGAATATGCCAAATTGAAAACAGCCGAATGGAATGATTTTATTGGGAAAAACGAATGGGATGCAGACAAAATTACTCAGTGGGAAATGGACAGGTATTTCTGATTAAATCCTAATTTTGGATTATAAAATCAGCGAGTTAATGTGCATATGATGAATATTTTTGTTTGAACATATAAATCCGGACAAAATTATGGTAAAAATAAGGCAAGCAACAGCAGAAGAGAAAGAAGTGATGTTAGAAATAAGTTTGGATTCTGGCAATCCTGTTGATGAAACCTGGTTTGAGAATCTTATAAAGAGCGGGGAGAAGTTCTTTATAGCAAAAATTGACAATATGGCTGTTGGTTTTACTGCTTATAACCTTGTTCAAATATGAAAGACATGGGTTAGAAGGCGATGTTATTGCAGTCAAAAAGGAATGGCAGGGGAAAGGTGTGGGGACAGCGCTTATGGAAAAGATGGAAGAGGTTGCGGAGGAAATGGGAAAAAAATATGTTTGTATCTGGGCTTCAGCAGAGAACAAAAAAGCATTGTCTCTTTACATCAAAAGGGGTTATGTTGTTTGCGGTCAGTTGAATGATAGATATGGTGTGGGAAAGCATTCCTTGATATTGAGGAAAAAGGTTCAGGACTAAATAATTTATAAAAGAAAGAGCATTAGTTTTTTTATGCCTGAAAAATTCAGAGTTACACCTTGGGAGGTATCTGGGAATCTTGATTATGGCAGGCTCATAAAGGAATTTGGCATTTCAAAAATCAATGACGCCCTGCTGAATAGAATCAAAAAACACACCAAAGAACTCCATTTCATGTTGAGGAGAAGGATTTTTTTTGCCCATAGGGACATGGGTTGGCTTCTTGATGAATATGAAAAGGGCAATAAGTTCTTTATGTACACTGGCAGGGGTCCCTCTGGACCTGTCCATCTGGGACATTTGAGCACATGGATATTTACAAAATGGCTTCAGGAAAAGTTTGGTGTTGAATTGTGGTTTCAATTTACTGATGATGAAAAATTCCTGTTCAAAAACAAATCTTTTGAGGAAATCCAAAAATGGACAAGGGAAAATATGCTGGATGTGATTGCTCTTGGATTCAACCCCAAAAAAACGCATTTTTTGATAGATACAATACACGCGGGTTTGCTCTATCCCGAGGCAGTGAAATTTGCCAAAAAAATAACTCTTTCCACTGTAAAAGCCGCCTTTGGACTTACTGATTCATACAACATCGGGCAGGTTTTTTATACAAGCATGCAAGCAGTGCCTGCAGTTTTGCCAAGTGTTCTCAAAAAAAAGAATATACCCTGCCTTATTCCTCTTGCTGTTGACCAGGACCCGCATTTCAGGGTTGCAAGGGATGTTTATCCAAAATTGGGATATTACAAGCCCTCCATTATTCATGGGATGTTTCTGCCACCTTTGTCTGGCGTTTCTGGAAAAATGGACAGCAGCGGGAAGGGTGCAGAAGCAATTTTTACAACAGATTCCCCCGAAATAGTTGAAATGAAAATCAAGAAATATGCCTTTTCAGGCGGGCAATCCACCATAAAGGAACACCGGGAAAAAGGAGGAAACCCCGACATAGATGTTTCTTTCCAGTATCTTAAAATGATGTTTGAACCTGATGACAGGAAACTTAAGAAAATTGAAGAGGATTATAGGAACGGAAACTTGCTTACAGGGGAATTGAAGGAATATCTAATTAACAAAATCAACAAATTTCTAAAAAAACACCAGTTGGAAAGAAAAAAAGCAGAAAAAGATATTGGCAAATTTGTTTTTGAAAAAAGAACCATATGAAACATTTATCTTTCAATTGTTTCATAATTAATTGGGGCAATACTCAAAAGATATTAAGGGCACCTAAAAAGGTGCCCAACTTCGCCGGGAGCAGGACTTCCGTAGCCTTTCTTTCTTGAAAGAAAGAAACCCTGGGGAAAGAAAGAACTTTTCTTTTCCCTTGAGGCTTTTCTTTTCAAAAAAGAAAAGGCTC
This sequence comes from Candidatus Woesearchaeota archaeon, assembly GCA_964616955.1. Lineage (GTDB taxonomy): Archaea > Nanobdellota > Nanobdellia > B33-G15 > B33-G15 > CAZTVD01. Next base: position 818 of record CAZTVD010000071.1, on the reverse strand, counting down.
ATTCGAACCTGCGCGGGCCGAAGCCCACAGGCTTGCCTGTTTTTAAGTTTCTTTCTAAAGAAAGCTTTTCTCAAGGCCTGCGCGTTAACCACTCCGCCATCCCGGCACTTTTTAAAATTCTTTAAACAGATTAAAAAATCTTTTCATTTAAAAATTTAATAATTAAATAAAAGAATAAAAACAGATTAGTATTCCGCTGTTGTTTAGATGGACATATGTTTCTCAATCATTTATTGATATCATAAAAAATATAATAAATACTCTCGCAGGGATTTGCTTATGTTTTTTTCCTTATTGTATATGTCTGCTTATTTTATTATCTATTCCCTTCCTCTTCCTTGCATTTTCAATTTCCTGTTTATACCACTCAGTATCCTCCTTAACCCAATCAGATGGATTGTATATTTTTTTGTTTCCTTCTGCATCCCTTGTAACCACTTTGATTATGCCTGCATTGATTATTGCCCTCTGGCATCTCTTGCATGGTCTTGCCTCCCCAAAACCATTGTTATTGCTTATTGTTATATAAAGCACGCCGCCAATTATTTTTGAACCATTTCTTGCAGCATTTATTATTGCATTTTCTTCTGCATGGACAGCAGTGCAAAACTCATATTGGGAATAGTTCTTTGCCCCCACCTCATCCTTCAAGCATCCTATTTCCTCGCAATTAATGACTCCCCTTGCAGGGCCATTGTACCCTGTGCTTACTATGGCATCATTTACAACTATTATTGCCCCAAATTTTCTTCTTATGCACGGCGACCTTTTGCCAACTGCCTTGGCAATGTCTAGATAATAATCTTCTTTTTCAGGTC
>CAZTVD010000070.1:0-3448 GCA_964616955.1 Candidatus Woesearchaeota archaeon | reverse complement strand
GTTCTTCCAATGTCAACAGCAATCTTGTGAATCTTTACAAGGCAATAACAAACAATAAGATTGTTAGTTCAGTAGGTGCCATAAAACCCACACTTATATCAGGAAAATCAAAACAATGCGTTCTTGCAATAGAATCTGCAAAAGCACTTTACCAACAGGGAAAATACCTGCTGGCAAAGGAGGCTTATGAAGCTGCAAAAAGACTTTGCCAATAAACCTTTTCTATTTTTTACTTAATTATTCTGTCGATTTGCCTGTCACTCAAACCTTTAAACATCTGCCTGACAGCGTATGCTCGCTGGGCATGCCAAGCGATTTGTCCATTATTCATTTCCCCCGCTTATGGCAACTGGCTCTGCCCCGCTATGCCATGTAAACCTTGGCCTTATTTGAATTGGATAAACCTTTTCCTGCTTGTCATCAAGAACAATTGCTGAACCGCCTCTCCTTGGCAAATTGTCCAGATACTTTTGGAGTGCATAAGGGAGGTAGGAATGCATCACTACGTTGAGTGATTCTACATCCAATTTAGAGGTAACCCTGTGGGATATCAGGAGGTCGGATTGAGTCATAACATCTGTATGTATTTTTCCTGGTTGTTGTGTTGCAAGCACAAGGGATATGCCCGGTTGCCTCCCCTCCCTTATGAGCTGTATGAGCGGGTCTGAAGCAATTGTTTTTCCTTCTCTCGGGAGGAACTCATGGGCTTCATCAATAAAAATCCAAACAAGCGGTACCTGTTTCTCCTTTTTTTCTTTGTAACTTATTTTGAAATATCTCCACCCTGTTTGTATTTCTGACAATTCTTCTATTTTTCTTGCAGTCATTCTTTCCTGAAGAACTTTTCTTGATAGAAGAGCCACAACAAGAGCCCTTATACTGAATCCCTGTGCTGAATGTGCATACTGCGAGATATCCAAAACAGAAACTTTCCCCCTTTCAAGAAGAAAACTCAAATCAGTGCCTTTTTCATCAAAAATGCCCCATGAATCAGCAATTCTGAACCTTGAAACAGCGGATTCTTTTGTTATCTGGTCTGCCCTGTCATCCTTTTCTATTTTCTCTATTATATCTTCCATGCCAAATTCTTCTTTCTCCTTTTTCATCTCTGTTGTCACTCGTGTTATCAAAATTCCTGTTGGATTGTTCAGGTCAATGCCAAAAATAATGCACCAATCCATTGCACTGAGTTCAGATGGTTTTATTGAAAAGGGGTAATCAACAGGTATGCCTTTTGCTTTTAGTTGTTCAAAACTCCCTTTTGGAACAAAAACCCTCACATTTTTGCTCAGGTCCTTTGGCTCTATGCCCCATTCCTCCAGCAATTCGCTTTGCCTGTAATTTGGGAATTTCATGCTCCAGTAGATTCCCATTGTATCAAGGAATATGCAGGAAAGATTGTTTTTTACTTCTTCAGGCATTTCCGAGACGCCTTCTGCTATAACCCCCATTGTATATGATTTTCCTGAGCCTCTTTTTCCTGATAACAATATGACATGGGGCCTTGCAACATCAAGATATATCTCATTTGCCAAAGATGTTGTTTTTCCCATTGTAACATATTGTTTGCCTATGAAAACAGCGCCTTTTGTGGCGAGTTTCTCCCTGTCTTCTTTATTTCTTCCAAGTATGATTTGGTAGGGCATATTTATTCAAAATCCCCCCATTTAATATAGATTTTTATTTTTGGTTAAATCCACAAACATTTTAATTGTATTTTTTCAGTTTTTAGTATATGTGGCAGGAGGAAGAAGTAGAAAATTTGGATAAAAGGATATTGAATGCAATAAAAAATAATGAAACACCCAGAAGTTTTTTTGAGGAATGCAGGGAATATAGGCAGAAGTTATCTGTTTATGATGTTAATGAGGATGCGTTTATTGAAACAGAAAAACATGTTATTGGCGATTTTTTTGAGCCGAGTTTAAAAGGGAAGTTTGTGGACTCGTCCCTGTTTGATTCGTGGTTGGCTTATCTAATTCAGTCACCTGTTGAATTCATGAAAAGCGTTTCATTCAGGTTAGAAGAAAGGGAAATGGAAGATGTATGGAAAAGATATTATGGTGTTTATTTGAGGTTGGAGGGCGTTTATCCTGGGTTTGATATTCTAATGGACGATGAACATGTCCGGGTGAAACAAAAGCCACTTGAAATATGCTGCAGATGGGATAATCCATATGTTGCCTTTTCTTTGCATAATGGTGCCGGGAGGGATATTGGAGTGCTTGTGGGGGACAAAACAAAAGTTATGCCCACAGATATTGGTGCAATAATTGATTGGAGAAGGGGGATTATGCAGGAACATAAACCCAAATACATTATCTGATTTAGAAAAATTTTTAATAGGTATTCTGTTGCGGCTATTTATGAAATATGAAACTTTAGAAAAAATTTACAATGAAGTGGAAAAGATTCCAGAAGCAGAACTTTTGGCAGAAATAGATGGGCAGGAATATCTTGTTAAAAGAAGAGGCAATGGTCTCGTTTTGTATTTAGGGCAGGGACAATTGAAAGGCATTCCAATAAATGAAATGTCTTTGAAAATTGATTATTTGGGAAGTCAATTCCCTGTTGATGAAGAGGGATTTGTAAGACCTGTAACTAATAAAGCAATGGATGTGGAATCCTTTTTGAGATACAGGAATTCAGGGGAGTTTGTTTATTTGAGAAAACAGCTATTAGAGTAAGTTTTTAAATTTCTTTTCATTTTTTTAATTTAAGCCCGGGTCGCCTAGAACCCTTTCCGCTTCGCGCAAAGCGTTCACGGAAAGGCAGGGAATCTGGTATGGCGCTTGCCTCGAACTTTTCTTTTTTGAAAGAAAAAAACGGGCGAGCAAGTGGGTTCATCCCCGCGCAGGTTCGAATGAGCCTTTTCTTTTTTGAAAAGAAAAGCCTCAAGGGAAAAGAAAAGTTCTTTCTTTCCCCAGGGTTTCTTTCTTTCAAGAAAGAAAGGCTACGGAAGTCCTGCCCCGGGCGAACGGAGGCGTTGTTACAACGCCTCTATATAATTCTTGAGCTCATTATAGGAGTGAGGAATAATGAGCATACATAATTATGAAAAAAGGCTTGAAAAGACCAAAAACTGGGTCAAAAGATCCAGAACATCTGAAAATAACAAGAGATTGATTTTTGAATTTGGGAGATACTGTCTTGTGTCCGGAATAGGTCTCCCAAGAATGGAAAGGCTGTATCAACTGCTCAAAAAAATAAGCGAATGGATTGAGAGGGATTTTGACAAGATGACAAATGAGGACCTATACAAAATCCTCGAAAGGATTGAAACAGGGGATTACACTGATTGGACAAAATACACCTACAAAATAGGGTTGAGGAAATTCCTGAGATGGCTGTGCGAAAACAAATCTGTTCGGCTAGATTTGTCTGTTATAAAACCGAACAGAACCAACAACAATCACAAACTGCCGGAGGAATTATTGAGCGAAAAGGA
>CAZTVD010000069.1:0-3518 GCA_964616955.1 Candidatus Woesearchaeota archaeon | reverse complement strand
CAGTCTACAAATCAATTGATTTGAGTGTTTATAATAAAATCAAATGGAATAGCGATGATTATTTTGTAGAAACAGAAATACTTGCAAGAGCTGTGAAAAACAGAATAAAAGTGGGGCAGGTCCCAATAAAAACAATTTACCTTGACAAATACAAAGGCATGTCTTTTTTCAGTGGTTTGGAAATAGGTTTAAAAATATTGGGATTGAGGTTAATAATATGATTTCGCTCATACAGGTTGCCGCCTCTATCTTCTGTTTTTTTATGCTTTATCATGTTTATCTGAATTTCAAAAAAAGAAATTTTGGGAAGTATGGTTTGTTCTTGTGGGCATCAATATGGGGGATTTTGGCATTCATATCTCTTTTTCCAGAAATATTTTATATTGGAAATTTCTTCAAATTACTTGGAATAGCAAGGGCGCTTGATTTTTTCACTATTTTTGGTTTTCTTTTTGTTTTATCTTTTATTTTTTATCTCTATAAAAACCAGAAAAGAATAGAAAAAAGGCAGAAAAAAATTGTTAAAGAAATTGCCCTGAAATCAGGAAACAGAAAGAAGTAAATCAATTATTTTTTTAGAAACGCCTTTTTCTCCATATGGGTTTTTGAATTTCAAATGCTTTATTTTTGTTCTCTCCAATTTTTTTATTATGTTCTTTGTTTTTTCAACATCCAGACCTGTCAAAAAATTAATGCCTGTTCCCAATCCCTCTATTCTTTCCGTCTTCTTTCTTAAGATTATGCATGGCTTTTTTAAAGCCAATGATTCCTCCTGTATGGACCCGCCATCAGTTATAACATAATCACAATTTTTGAGCAAACCCGCAAATTCTATGTAAGACTTCAGTTTCATTAAATGGAGGTTTCTCATTTTTTTTAATTTTTGGAGAAGCCCATACTCTTTCAGTTTTTTCTTTGTATTGTCATGCATGGGCCAATAAATATCCTTTTCCACAAAAGACAAAATTTCAACTATTTTTTCCATCCTTTGCCTTGATTTGATATTTTCATGCCTGTGGACAGTAAGCAAAACATATTTTTTTGGCAAATTAGGTTTATGTGCTTTTTTTAAAGCAATATTTATGCTATCCACAACAGTATTTCCAACATTGAAAACGTTTTTTCTTGAATCAAGGTTCCTCATAGCAACCTCAGAAGGGGCAAAAAGTATATCTGAAAAAAGCGTGGTTATTCTCCTTGATATTTCCTCGGGAAAAGGTTCAAAAAGGGAATGGCTTCTCAAGCCAGCTTCCAAATGTACATTTTTCCATTTTTTAAATGGATTCAAAAACTTGCTTGTTGCAACTGCTGCTCCTGCTGTGGTCATTGTATCTCCATGATATATGACAAAATCTGGCTTTAATTTTCTCACAGCAATCCATATTTTTGGGAGAAGGGTTGCAAGCCAGAAAATTGCCTTTATTGTTCTGCCCCAGAATTTTGTTGTTTTTTTTGGAGGAGTGGATAAAACAACATCTGGTCTTTTTACACCAAAAATGTCGCATAATTCATCCAATTCATGCTGGCCAGTATGGACAAAAGAATAATTGATTTTTCTTTTTTTTAATTCAAGCATTATTGGAAATGTTTTGATAAGCTCTGCCCTTGTGCCAATAATAATTACTATGTGCATATAAAAAAAAGAAAATGTGTTTTTATAATCCTTTTCAGAAAGTTTTTATTATTTGATATGCAATTCATTTAAGATGAAGGTTTCTTTGGTAGTATGCACTTTGAGAGAAAAAAAGGAAATAATGCCTTGCATAATTTCTGCAAAAAAACAAACAAGAAAATTTGATGAAATTATAATCATAGCTGACAAAAAAATGAACATAACTGGTGCCAAAGTTTATGTTCAAAAAGGAAAAGGTCTGCCAAACGCAAGGAATCAATCACTTGAAATAGTAAAAGGTGACATAATTGTATTCTGGGATGATGATGTTGTTGTTGAAAAAAACTGGCTTTCAGAAGTGCTGAAAATTTATAAAAAACATCCAGAAGCAGGGGGGGTTGGTGGAAAAATAAAAAGATTGTATATACAGGACATAAAAAAAGGTTTTTTTGGAAAATTAATGAGAGCATACGGCAAGGTTTTTGGAATAAGTGGATTTTTCGGAAGCATTCATGAAGGAATTGGAAAAATTCTCCCCAATGGGTTTGCTGCAATAAACTGGGAGAAACTTGATAAATTAACAGAAGTAGAATGGTTGCCTGGATGCGGTATGTCATTCAGAAAGAAGGTAATGGATGAGGTTGGTTTTTTTGATGAATCACTTATAGGGAATTCTTATTATGAAGATGTTGATTATTCCTACAGGGTTTTTCTTGCCGGGTACAAATTATATGCCACACCAAAAGCAGTCATGGACCATCTTGTGAGTCCAACAGCAAGGGAAAAAGTGCCAAAATTGAAATATTTCCAATTATATAACCAAAAAATATTTTTTGAAAAAAATGTGCATCAAGGTTCATTGATAAGAAAGGCTTACAATAACATAACCCATTTTTCTATTTTCTTACCAATGTTGCTTTACTCTCTTATTATGAAGGAACCGGATATGATAAAAGCATACATCAAAGCAGAATTTAAAAAACCTTTTCAATGACTTTTTTAATTCCAAGAACTGGATTGGCTGCAATATTGGGTTTCACAACACACCCATTCCATGGGCATTCAGGACAATTCCATTTTTTTATTTTTTTTCTGAATTCTTCTGCTTTTTTGCTTTTCCATAACTTAACAATATTGTAATCATAATCCCGCAAATTTCCAATGGGCTCTTCAATATAAATACATGGATACACATTCAGATATGGGTCAACATAATTGAATGATATGGCAGCATAACACTTCATCTTAAAAGGTCTTTCCAGATATTTTATTTGTCCCCTCATAAAATAATTGTCAAAATATTTGTATTTTTTCATGATTTTTTTGAAAGCAGAAATTGTATCTTTTTTTGGAGGAACAAAATTCTCTGATGTATGATAATATGTTTCAGATTGGGCAGCAACAACAATATCAATTTCAGATGGCTTTAATCCTATTTTATTTACAAGATAATCAATAAATTCAGGAAATTCTTTCACATTCCATTTTGTAACAGTGAATGTGGCGCTTGGGCGGATATTTGGGTTTTTTTCCCTTTGCCTCAAACACCACTTCAAAAGGCTGACAGCATTTTTCCAGTTTCCCTTTACCCCCCTCTGGAAATCATGGCTCTCCTCAAATCCATTAAAAGAAACACCCACTCCAAAACCCCTTGTTGAATTTTTCAGGATTTTCTTTATTTTGCTTTTTGTTTGTTCCAGCAATATGCCATTACACTGAAAGGAATACCATGATTTTGTTTTTTTATCAATAAATTTTATAAGTTCCACAACATCCTTCTTTAAGAGAGGTTCCCCTCCTGTGAGCCATATGTCCCTGAAATTGGGATAATTATCAATAATTTTTTTGAATTCATCAAGAGAAAACTCCTTTTTTAAGAGTTTTTTGTTGTTTTTGTAAATTTTCC
>CAZTVD010000068.1:0-3608 GCA_964616955.1 Candidatus Woesearchaeota archaeon | reverse complement strand
TCTTTCAGGTATCTATGGCTATCTGAAGGTGAGAAAAGAACAGAAGAAAATATTGTTGATAGGGATATTGGTGAAATAAAATCATGGGTGGGTGCATTTTTCCTCCCAAGAGCATATAGCATAAGATTATTGGCGGATTTATCCACAAAATATAATGAAATAAGAACTAGTTACAATTTTTCGAAATCTTTCAAAACAATGGCATATCTTGCTGATGATTCTTCCCAATTTAATAACATAATATCGAGCTATAAAACCCAGATAAGCCCGGCATCCACAATCATCATTCCTTTAACAAACAGGAGCGTAAGGACAGTTCCCTCCCTACCCCCAATAATGTTCAGGATTTTAGAAAAGCCTGACATAACACCAGATTTTGAGGATTACAGCATTTTAGTGCAAAAGGATGGAGAGGAAATAGGGACAATAAGCATAGGGGAGGATTATGGTGGATGCCTTGATTACAATGTGAAGGAAGGGGACATTATCAACATAAGTATCTTTGATGGTTATTCTAAACAATCAAATTATGTGGTTGCTTCAATAACAAGCGAAAGCTTGCCAAAAACAATTGACAGTTATATTGGGGTGCTAAAAGGAGAGTATGTAAACGGCAGATGGATAGATACAAAGAATACAAAATGGTCTTGGGAAACCAATATATTCGGCTATGAAATCAATAAAGACTCGAATAAATTGTGCGTTTCTTTGGATATTGCTCCCTATGTGGAAATCCCAAAAGAGGGAAAACTGATTATCCAGAATGGAGAGGATGTTGAGGAAATAAAACTTGCAACATATGACAATGCTGATTACAATGAGCAGGGTTTAATAGAATATCCTGTTGATAATTTTGACACAATAACAGCAATTTTACTTGATAAAAACAACAAATTTCTCACAGGCATTAAAATAAAAAACAAACTCACAATGGGGTGCAAAAAGTGCAGTGGGCAGGGGGATGCGGAATTTGAAATAAAAAATGATAATATAATAAGTAAAATAAAGGCAGAAAGATACTGCGGGACACTTGAACCTGACAAAGAAATAGAAGGAGTAAAAAGCAATGATATATGGTTTTTTGAAAATCTCCTTGACCAATATAAAGAATTTCAAAATAATGATGGAGAAACAATTCCATGCATATGGAAGATGAACATTACAACAACAGACAACGATTATATTTACCTTGATTTCAACATAACAAAAACAAATACTGAGTTTGAAATTTTCCCAAAAAACATATATTTCATTGACCAAAAATTATTGTCAGGATATTCTGAGGCTTATGAAATTGACCTTAATTTTGAAAAAGCAGGAAAAATGCCGATATTTGTCAACTTATCCTGGTCAGGTTATGGATGCGGAAGGAGCATATTCTTTGAAAAAACAGATAATTCCCCCTACTACAAAGAAATTCCGTATGAGGTGATTGGTGAAGACAAAACAACAGGAAGATGCACATATGTGTTTGTGGCAGATTTGGAAAAACCAAAGAAAATAGAGGTTTATCATGGAGAACTGGCAGAAGAAATGGATTACTTGGATGGGTGGGGATATGTGGATTCAGAGCATCTGTCTCTTTTTGGTGATGCAATAAATGTCAGTTACAAAAGGAGTTGTGGCACAGAGCAGGGAGCATGTATTGTTGCTTTTGGGCAATATGACATAAGATGCGACCCAGACACATCATTTGACAAGGAGGGATGTTCAGGAACAACAGACATTGTATCAAATGGTCTGTTTTTTGATAGTGCCAATATTGATACAAATACTATAAAAATAGGCTCAATTGAGGGCACATTAAGAAAATGTCTGGTAATTAATTATACACTTTCAGGGAACCAACTAACCTCACAGAAAGTATCAAGAATTGCCTGCATATATAAGGGCGTTCCCGGAATTTTTGAGGAAGTAAATACAATCAATTCTGAAAAAAGCAGAAAAATAATAAACTCAATGAACAGGGAGTTATTTAAAGAGGCTTATCTCCCCTCAAGAATAAGCATTCCTGAAACAAAAATGGAAAACACCTATTTTTCAAGTTATCAGATTTTTGGCATGGACAATAAAAAAAGCGTTATAATAGCAGACAATCTTGGCGGAATTGGGGGCATAAAAAGAATTGATTTTCTGTCAACACCGGGAGGGGGGGTGAGTGATGCTTTTCTCTCCAATCTGCAATTGTCCCAAATAGTTGGAAGAACTAATTACAGGGCGTCCTTCTACGACAATATAAAATATACTTCATGGGATGCGATTGGGAACGATTTTTTCAGTTTAATGCTTGCCCCGCAAAATGCACTCCAGATGGGATTGGGCGAAAATCCGGTTAATAAGGAGAATTACAGGATGAGTGATGGAAGTGCGCCATATTATGCAAGAAGGTGGGTTGATTCAGGAACAGAGTACAATTGCAAATCATCCTCAGACCCAAGAAAAAATGTTTTTGGAGAAACATGCGGACACCAAAAACTCCAATTATTTGCGGGGATAATGAGACAGGGCATACATGAAATAAAATTCAAAACAGCAGGAGGAAAAATGGGTGGGGGAGATAAACCAGAAATAAGCATATTGAATGAAGCAGGAGAAAGAGCAAGAAAGGTTGGCCATTACTCCCTTTGTGATATAAACAATGGAAAAATAACCAATTGCATAATAAGCAGGGATGAAACAGGAGAACCACTTGTTGCTGACAAAATGGGCTATGCTGTTGGCTGCGTTTTCTTAAACAAAAGCAGGGGAGAACTCACAGATGCAATAATGGCCTATTACCTTCCATATGTGCATCCATTGGAATGGAATGTTAATTTTGACATTGTTGTGAGTGTACGTTCAAGAAAATTAATACCAATGTATATAGAACCAACTGGCTACAATTTCATTTATTCATTTAGGGGGGATGGAATATGCCAGAAAGAATTTGGGGAGGGGTGCGGGACAGCACCAGAGGATTGTGATTGTTCAACATTGATAATGGACAGCCAAGAGAATATGAAAGCAGAGTGCATCAATAACAAATGTGTTTTATCATGCAAAGAGGGATATGGGAATTGTGATAACAACATATTCAACGGGTGTGAAGATAATTTAAGAACAGATGAGGACAATTGTGGAGAATGTGGCCATGCATGCATGGACATTTCTGCTTACCATGGAACAACTTCATGTGAGAATGGATTGTGTGTATATAGATGCCTTGCTGGCTACGCAAGCCTTGACAATGAATGGGTAAATGGGTGTGAGGCAAAAGCAGACAATATGGTATTAAGTGATGGGTGCAGTGATTCCAGCAAAGGAGAATGCACCTACTATTGTAAGGAAGGGTATGGCAACTGCAATAATGACCTGTTGGATGGGTGTGAAATCAATCTTTATGAGAATAATTACCACTGCGGCTCATGCAATAATGCGTGCGGGGATAACAGTTATTGTTCTGGAGGGAATTGTGTGTGCGAGGTTGGTTATGTAAATTGTGATGGAGATTGGAGCAATGGATGTGAAGTGGGTATAACAAACACATATTGCAGTGATGGACAGCCAAAATGCACGGATGGATATGGCAATTGTGATCCTCAAAGGGACGGGAATTGCAAAGATCTTGG
>CAZTVD010000067.1:0-3723 GCA_964616955.1 Candidatus Woesearchaeota archaeon | reverse complement strand
GTCTTAGAATATTTCTCACATTAGAACTTTTATTAATATTAAGTGAAAGATTATGGTCTGTTCCATTAACAACATTGCCCTCTCCTACTCCATTTTTCCACAAACTGAATAAAATATCTCTTCCTGCAGAGCCAAATTTGGTTTTTGACAACTTATCGTGTGCCCATAAAAAAACAACCCTTATCCATGGATTAAGAGCAAGGTTTCTCAATATAATTGAAACCCCCTCGCGGCTGTAAAGTGTTCCTATTATTGAAAAATAATCAAGAAGGCCCTTCTCAATTGAAATAAGTTTTTCAGGGTCAGTCCAACAAGTACATAAACCTATTTTTCCCTTTCCGCAAAAAACCCTGTATTTTTCAGGATAGTAAAGTGAAAGCAGAGGCATTTTGTCATTAAAAAACGTATTTTGTTTAAATCTATTTATTCCCTGAAAAAAATATTAAAAAAAGGATATATAGAAAGATTTAAATATAATTACCACTCATAAGTGGTATGGCTTTGGATGAAAAATTAATAGAAGAAATGGAAAGATTTGATGTTCCCATGGGGAATTATCTCCAAAAAATGCACAGCTTTGTGGAGCTGACTGACCTTTATCCCGAGAACAGGGAATATTTGAAGGGAGCAATAGAAGAAACGAGGAAAATGATGGAACAATACCCATCTCCCAATAATTTTTCTGATGAATTCCCAGAGGGATTAATAAGAATAATGGATGAAATAAAAAACACCTATTTTCCCCAACTAAAGAATAACTTAGAAGAAACATTGAAGAAAAACAAAACCAGCGCATATGACCTATTGAAAATAAAGGGTGTTTTGAGGATTATGTCCATACTATCAAGAAAAGTGGCAGAAAATCCTGTATATTGCAAATTTTATTCTGAACAGGGAACTGAAAGGGAAGAGGAGAAAAAACACAGATTCGGGCGGGAGCAATAAGCTTTATAAACCCCTGAAATTTTGTTCTCGTTAAATGAGTGAATTCAAAGAAATCATAAGGGTGGCAGGGACAGACCTAGATGGCAATAAAATGCTTTATTTAGCCCTGCGGAAAATAAAAGGTGTTGATTTCATGTTCTCAAACGCACTGATAAAAGCCCTTAACATGAACCCAAAAATGCGGGCTGGCGATTTGAGTGACAAGGATGTTGAAACACTTGAAGATGCCATGAAAAATCCTTTAAAATACAATATCCCGGCTTTTTTGATAAACAGGAGGAAAGATTATGATACTGGGGAGGACAAGCACCTTGTTTCTTCGGATTTGCAATTAACAAATGATATGGATTTGAGAAGGTTGAAAAAAATAAAGACATGGAGAGGTGTCAGGCACTCTCAGAATCTTCCTGTGAGAGGCCAAAGGACAAAGGCAGGTTATACAAGACCTCCCATAAAGAGACACAGAAGGGAAATGGTTGTGGGAGTGAAGAGGAGGAAGGGAAGGAAGTGATAGAATGGGGGACCCTAAAAGAAGAACAAACAAATATCAAACACCCAAAAAGAGATGGGATGCACTCAGGATTGCAGAAGAAAAAGAATTGAAAAAGGAGTTTGGGTATAAGAATAAAAAGGAATTATGGAGGATGACAGCAATTTTGAGGAAGTACAGGAATCAGGCAAGAAAACTCATTGCTGACAGGACAGAACAGGGAGAAAAGGAGAGAAAAGAGCTTTTAATGGGATTGAACAACCTTGGTCTGCTCGAAAAAGATGCAAAACTTGATGATGTGCTTGGCCTTACAATAAATAACATAATGAAAAGGAGATTGCAAACAATTTTAAAAACTAAGGGGTTGGCGAACACAGTAAAACAGGCGAGACAGATGATAACCCACGGGTTTGTTGTTGTTGATAATAAAGTAATAAAATCCCCAAGTTATCTTGTAAAAAAAGAGGAAGAATCAAAAATAAGAATAATTGGTGCAAAAAATGGAAAAAAAGCAAAGTAGAAAGGAAAGGTGGGGTGTGGCATATATTTATTCCAGCCACAATAATACCATTATCCATATAACTGATTTAACAGGAGCAGAGACAATAGCAATAGCAAGCGGGGGGCATATTGTAAAGGCGGACAGGTTGGAATCAAACCCATCCACTGCAATGGGTGTTGCAAAAAAAGTTGCAGACATTGCAAAATCAAAAGGAATAACAGGAATACATATAAAGATAAGGGCGCCCGGAGGGCACAATGGTCCAAAAAATCCTGGTCCAGGCTCACAGGCAGCAATAAGGGCTCTTGCAAGAAGCGGATTGAGGATAGGCCATATTGAAGAAACCACTCCGCTTCCACATGATGGTTGCAGAAAAAAAGGCGGAAAAAGGGGGAGAAGGGTGTGAAAATAAAAATCATTGAAAAAAAAGAAAAAAGAGTCAAATTTGTTTTTGAAGGCCATGCTTCTTATGCAAATGCCCTAAGAAGGACTTGCATGTCTGAAATACCCATTATTGCCATTGATGAAGTGGAAATAATCAAAAATGATTCAGCAATGTATGATGAGATTCTTGCACACAGGCTTGGATTAATCCCTTTAAAAACTGATTTAAAACTCCTCAAATCAAAAAATCCAGAAGTGACCCTAACATTAAAAGCAGAGGGACCCGGATATGTTTATTCAGAACAACTGAAATCAAGGGACCCCGAAGTAGTCCCTGTATATGGAAAAATACCAATAACATACCTCAACCAAGGACAAAAAATAGAAGTCATGTGCAAAGCAATTTTTGGCACAGGGAAGGAGCATGCAAAATTCAGCCCATGCCATGTAACATATAAATCCTATCCAAAAATAGATATATTGAACCAGCCAAAAGACGGGCTTACTTTTGTGAACATATGCCCAAAAAAAGTATTTTCTGTTGAAAATGACACTGTTATTGTAAAGGACCTTGAAAAATGTGATATGTGCAAGTTATGTGAGGAAAAATTTCCTGAAATTGTTAAAGTCGGGAGAGAAAAGGACAAATACATATTTGACTTGGAATCCTGGGGGCAACTTGAGCCAGAAGAGCTTATTGAAAAAGCAAAGGAAATAATAATAAACAAAACAAAAGAAATGGCAAAAGAAATCAAGTAAACAACTTATTGATAAAAAATATTGAACACAATTAGAAATATTTAAATCTAAAACTATCTTAGATTCAATAAGGTGATTTGGTTGGATTTGAAAAAAATATTGCCTTTGCTAATGATAACAATTATCCTTGGATGCACACAACAAAACAAAACAACAATAATGGGAAGCGGAATTATAATTGAGAATTTTACTTCAGACATGCCCTATGTTTATCCAGGCGACAGGATAACAATAAGCCTGAGGTATAAAAATATAGGGGAACAGGATGCATACAATATTTATGCAAAACTTGAAACAGTGAGTTCAGTAACTGGGGGCGGGTTGCAATCAAGATATACTACAGCAAAAATGGAACCACAGGATTATGACATGTTTGAATGGAACCTCGAAGTGCCTGAAAATGCATTAGAAGGGGAAGTATACCACCCAACAGCCCTATTATGCTACAGCTATAAAACAGAAGCATATACAGATTTATTTATTGCAGAAAGGACATGGAACGGAGAAATGCCGAGTTTATCAGATTATTATAGCAATGGGCCTTTATCAATAGTATTTGATAAAACCGTGCCAATAAGGGGGGAAAGAACAGCCTCATTCAAAGTCACAATGAACCTCGATGCAGGAGGTTTTGTTGGGGATG
>CAZTVD010000066.1:0-3756 GCA_964616955.1 Candidatus Woesearchaeota archaeon | reverse complement strand
TGCAAATGCTGATGGAATAGGTGATTCTGCATATGGTAATGACCCAAGACCTTTATTCTCGCCTTATACTGGAAGCGACCCTGTTAGTGCACCAATTTATAATATTAACAAGGGAACATATGACGCAGTTATCCAGACAGCAATAGATAATGCAGATGCAGGGGATACTTTAAACATCAATTGGTATGATTACATGAGTCAAGGTGATGATGGTTTTGCTGATGCTGTATCTATTGATAAATTATTGACTCTTGTCAGCAATGATAGAGACAATATACAACTTGTCGGTCAAACAACTATCAGCGCAGATGGTGTAACCCTTGAAAACTTTACCATAACAGGTGCAACTATGAACTCTGGTTTTGAAAGTGTAACAGCCTCCAATTATTGTGGTGGCGATGGAACAAATAATTTCTTTATAATATCTGAAGTTGAAATAGCTGATTTAGATAAAGTATCAGGTGCAGATGGGGGTTATGCAGATTATACAAGCAACACTGCAAACGTAACAGGTGGACAAACCTATGATATAAATGTTACAGTAAACGACCTTCTTGATGGAGGCTACCCGATATATGTAAAAGTATTCATTGACACAGATGCAGATGAAGTCCTTACAGATGAAACAGGATATGAAATAGGCATGACAAATACAGATAGCGGAGGAGCAACAGTTAGTTCAACAATAACAATTCCAACAACACTTGCAGGTAAAACCTTGATGAGAGTAATGGTTGCATATGATGTTTATCCTGAACCTTGTGATAGTCTATCTTATGGCGAAGTTGAAGATTATACAATAAATGTAACACCAACGAGTTATCCTGCAGGTCTTACAATTACTGCAAATGATGTATATCTGAAGAAATGCAACATCACAGGTAATTATTTGGGTATGACCGTTCATTCAGCAGTTATCGCAACCAATAACAACTTCTTCAATAACACCTATAACATAGATGATGATTCACCAGGTAGCACATATCAATACAACTATTATGATACCTATGATGAAGCAAGCGAAGGAGCATATGACAACAATCATGACGGTATAGCAGATACGCCATATACAATCCCTGGAGATGGAGGAAACATTGACCCCTATCCCTTGTTGGGAACATATGATGCAGGTGAAGATGAAGAACCACCAGCCGCAAATGAAGCAAAAATAATACTCACATTCAATAACAATGCAGAAGCAAGTATCACAATTGACCCAACAACTTGGAACCCAAGCGTTGGCGTAGGCGGACAACCAGAAAACAAGACAGATTTCTATCTTAACAACACCGGAACAGCAAGAGTAAATGTTGAAGTCAAATGTAGCAATGCAGATAACAGTTGGGTAGTCGGACCATCAGCTGGGCATAATACCTTTGTAATGGAGGCGAATGTCGATGGCGGAGAATGGATAACACTCGAAACGACAGATACAACAGGATTTATAACAGAGTTTTTGCCAGGTTCAAAAACCATCGGTATCCAATATACACCACCAACATCATCAAGCGATGCTACGGAGTCACCGACTGCAACAATAACATTTACAGCAACAGTAAACTAACTGTCATTAGTTATAACCATGTATACGTTGTTGCCGAATTTTTTATTTATTAAAGGAATGATATTCAATTATGCAAGATAAATCCATAGTTATTATGTTAGGTTCAATACTATTAGTTGCTTTTTTATTAGTTAACTCAGGCGGAGTTTTAACCACATCAACAGAACAAATCAAAAAAGTATATGGTGGAACAAAAGGGGAACACCCTATAAATGCAGGAGGATACACAAGCATCTACCAAAAAGCATATTTAATGCCTATGCGGGTAACTAAATTGTCATTCTGGCTAAGACGTGATGGAGATATACAAGGAAAATTATATTTTGAAATTAGAGATATTTCAAACACTCTCCTTGTTTCAAATTCAATGAACATATCAGATATTACAACAGTCACTCAGAATTGGAAAGGGAAATGGTATACCTTATCCATTGAAAATTCTCCTGTTATATCTGGTTGGGTGAAAATTGGTTTACGCCTTGAATCAACAGGGACAGGCGAGGTAGGTGCTGCAATATCTGTTGAAAATATTGCAAATAATGAATATCTGATTATTTACAATAATGATTACACTAACTGGGATTTATATTATCAATTGACATATTATCCTGCTGAGATGCCAGATACAGAGCGTTTCACACAAATTCATAATTATGTTCAAAGTGTAGCGCCGAATTTCAAAGTAAACATTAATGAAACAGGATACATCTCTAAACTTGCTGTAATTTCATGGGAGAAAAAACCTGTAACTGCAACTATTTCATATGATGGATATATAATTAATAAAACAGTAATGCCAGATAAATATGGTTCAGTTGTGCATTTTACCTTTTCACCATGGGAATACCCAAGATTATTGAAAAAAGGAGATATTGTAACAGTATCTTTTACTTCAGATGCAATATTATACCGTAGCGGTGGAGCTGAAACATATATCGGAAGATACATGTCAATTATCGCTCAACAGGTATCTGGGAGTAAAAATATTGATTTTGATTTTATTGAATTCAAAAAAACAACAATTCAAACATTTGAACCAGAGCCTGAACCCGTTTCAGGCGGAGTGGAGCCAACACCGCCTTTGCCTCCATCACCTACACATGAACTGGATACAACATTAATATCTATTATTGCAGGGGTTATATTCCTTTGCTTTGTTTTATACTACATAAATAGGAGAAAAAAATGAAAGAAGAAAAAAGAATATTATCTATCTTAATTGCATTATTAGCAGTTATAATCTGCATTGGTGTATTATTCAATGCAACACATATTTCAAATTCATCTTCAGTAATCACTGGTGTTTTAAATCAAAGAGCCATACCACCATGTGAAGGTTGCCCGATGATTCTTTGTTTATGCTGGACAGTAGAAACACCAGATGAAACATATTATCTGCTGAATTCAAATAAATTGCCAGATTGTTCCATACAGAATATTGACTCTAATATTGCTGATGTCAAAGTAGGAACACCAGTATCAGTAACAGGAATTATAATTTCTTTGAATAATTCCACAGGAGGAGACCCATTTAAAGGAATAATTGTTGAAAAAATAAGTATTATGTCTACAGGAGGATGCAGTTCATGTCCACAAGAATAATGATATATCTGTTGGTATTCTCTATTGTATTTGTTATTTCAATACTTAGCATATCCACATCTGTAAACATCTGGACACCAATGCTTATTGGGTTTGTAGCAGGGTTATCAACAATGATTATAGTAAATATTTATAAGAAAACATTAGAATTTGTGAAGTGGTAAGATGGATAGAAAAAAAATAATAGAACGTTTAGAAAAATTTAAACAAGATGTTATTGCAAATAAAATAGCAGAACCATATGCTGTAGTGATTACAAAATCAGAAGATGAATTCCCTGTTACCAAGATAACAGATGAGGCTTTTATAAATCAAATAATGAAAGATAAACGATTCAGAACTCAAGCATTGAAAACAGGTGATTTTTCAGGAGATTACTGGGTTAGAATAAACTGTAACCCTGATTTACCTGGTATCAGTGCTGAATGTAAATTAACAGCGGAGATAGATATCAGAGATATAGAAGATATTGAACTTGATTTTTTACAAACAATAGAACGTAACGAAGCAAAAAAACTATGTGAAGGGAGCAGATACCCAAATCTATGTAAAAACGCTGTTTTTCTCCCTGAAGAACATACAAAAAGGAT
>CAZTVD010000065.1:0-3828 GCA_964616955.1 Candidatus Woesearchaeota archaeon | reverse complement strand
GTCCTTTTGACGCTTGTATTCTTGGCTATTTTAATCACTTCCTCCCAATATCCCCTCTCACTTACCAAATCTGAAGCCCAAACATACCTCACACCTTTTTTTGGCACTCCCGCTGCCCTCCACACCTCCTTGAAATACTCCCCCACCCTCTTTATTTTCTCCAAATCACCTTCCATCTTGTTGTTAATCCATGCAAACCAGTCAGCAAGATAAACCTTGTATGCAATGCCCATTCTCACAAATTCCCTCACAATTATTGGGTAATACACACCAAAATGAAGGGGCGCTATCCCTGATGGCTCAAAACCATTATAGGCAACTGGATGTCTTTTTGTCTCAAGAATCTCCCTCAATTCCTTTTCAGTTATTATTTCTTCTGACAATTTTTTTATTCTTTCAATCCTTGTTTCAGTATCCATAAATCAAATGAAAAAAGCTTGTTATATTAATTTTTTGAATTTTTTCAGATATCACCAAATATTTTAACTCAATATGCCCCACACCCAGAAAGATTGTGGAATCAAGGAACCAATCTCTCAACATCCCTCGGGAACAGGATTGCCTCCCTTATATTTTCCAGCCCAAGCAATTGCTTCACGAACCTTTCCACACCCACAGCAAACCCGCCATGGGGAGGAGCCCCATATTTGAAGAATTTTGTGAACCATTCAAGATTTTTTGGGTTCAGCCTTCTTTCTTTTATGTTTTTCACCAATTCATTGTATCTGTGCTCCCTCTGACCGCCCGAACTAATTTCCATGCCTTTGAATATGAGGTCTGTGCTTCTTGCAAATTCCCCCTCCTCCATCACATAAAATGGCTTGGTTTTTGAGGGAAATTTGTTCAAAAAGAAAAAGTCGCTGTTGTATTTTTTCTTAACATACTCGCCCAAAAGGTATTCTGATTCTTTGTCAATGCCCTCTCCTCTTTTGAATTTCTTGCCTTTTTTTTCAAGTATTTCATAAACTTCTGGGAATTCGAGTATTGGGAATTTTTTTGGAACCAAAAGTTTGATTTTGAATCTCTTGAAATCCTCTCCCTCCATTAATTTTTTCAGGGAATATCTCACCATTTCCTCCTCTATTTTCATAACATCGTATTCATTCCCAATATCCGCCATCTCAACTGCACAGGAAAGGTATTCTGAAACATGCCTGGTGGTATGGCTCTTCTCCGCCCTCCAATTTGGTCCCAAATCATATATTTTTTCAAACCCTCCCAATATTGTCAATTGCCTGTGCAACTGGGGGTCCTGCCTCAAAAATGCTTTTTTTCCAAAATAATCTATTGGAAAAACCTCTGCCCCGCTTTCAGACGGAACACCCATAATGAATGGTGTGGAAACTTCCAGAAACCCCCTTTCATCAAGAAACTCCCTCCAATAACCAATCACTGCTGCCTTTATTCTGAAAATTGCCTGGCATTCGGGTGTTCTCAAGTCAATGCTCCTCCAATCAAGCCGGGAATCAAGGCCGGATTCTATTTTGCCCGAAATGTCAAGAGGGACAGGCTGTTCTGCTTTTGAAATAATTTCTATTTTTGAAGGGATTAATTCCCAGCCATTCCTCGCCCTTTCTGATTTTCTTTTTTTTCCCTCAACAGATATTATGCTTTCCTTGGTCAGTGAATCAAATTTTCTGAAAACTTTTTCAGGCAACTCCTTTTTTTTGAGTGTTATCTGAAAAAAATCCTCCCCTTTTCTCAATATTATAAACCTCAAACTCCCAAAATCTCTCAATTCAGAAACCCATCCCCACAACTCCATAGCAAAGAAAAAGAGCATTTACTATTTATTTTTATCCCAATCAAATCAAAAGCATATTAAAAACAAATGATAATATAGCAATATGGAGAGATTAATTTATCTTCTGAAAAAAATGGACATAGTATACAATGAGCCAGTTGTACTGAAAAGCGGGGAAATTTCTGATTTTTATGTAGACATCAAAAAGGCATATGGGGACCCTGAAACACTTGAGTTGATTTCAGGATTATTGTGGGAAAAAGCAAAAACAAAAAAACCAGCAGTCATTGCTGCCTCTGGATACGGCGGTCTTCCCCCCGCAACAATCATCTCATCAAAACAAAATTTGCACCTCACCCTTGTAAGGGACAACCCAAAAAATCATGGAAAAAAGGGGTGGATGGATGGGTATGTTCCAAAAAAAGGAGATAAAATTGCCATAATTGATGATGTGTTCACAACAGGAAAAAGCCTTAAAAAAATGATAGAGGTTCTTGGGCAAACAGGCGCAACAATTGTTGGGTGTTATGTAGTTGTAAAAAGGGGGGATGGGGAGTTGGATATCCCACTGGAATACCTACTCCTTACTGATGATATTATAAATCAGCCAAAATAATTGTGCATTTCTTTTTTCATATCTTTCTGGACCCATTTTTTTGATAATTTTTTGAGCAATTTTTTATTGAAAGGTATAACCTTTTTGTTAAAAAAACCATAAACCTCATTGAAAATCCTTGCCTTTTCCCCATCACCATCAAATACCACTGCTTCAAGCAGGCATACTTTTGACATGCAGGTGCTTGCAAGCTCAAACATATCCTCTTTTTCTTTTTGTGTAAAAAAAGAGGATTCAATCACATTAAGAAGGGATGTTGGCTGGAGAAGAGAAGACACATAATTGGAAGGAAAAGCCATTTTTTTTATGAGGGAGTTTATCATGGAAGATATGAAAGGTGCTGGCTCACTGAAATACAAACCAAGGGTTCTTTCCACCTCCTCCAATGGCGGAAGCTTGTATTTTTTCTGCAATTTTTTATACTCAGCAATCGCTTTTTTTCTTTTTTCTATTTCTTTTTTTATTTCAAAAACAAATAAAACTTTTTCCTTATTTGTATGAAAAACTTTATAAAAGAGATTTTTATGGTTGTTCTTAATGGCAAAGAAAAAACAGAAGAAAAAAAGCCAGAAAAAAGAAGAAAAGAAAAAATTTGTTTCTTTTACAGAAAAACAATATCAATATGTGATAATCGGGCTGTCTGTTGCTCTTTCCTTATCAATCGCATTTACACTTGGCGGAGGGATAACTGGCTTGTTTATCAACCCAACAAGCCTCGGAGAAAGGGCAGTGCGGGCAATAAACTCCCTCCCACAGGTGATTGCACAGGGACAGAATGCAAGCTTTGTGGGCATATCTGAATTTGATGACAACACATACAAAGTAGTCACCTCATGGATGGGGGCAAACATAAGCGTGTATGTTTCCAAAGATGGGAAATATCTCTATCTTTCTGCCCCGGAAAAAATTGATGAATTAATCAATTCATATTCCTCAAATTATGCTCTTGTTAATAGCCAATCCCAGCAACAGGCATATCCAGAAATAAATACTTGTGATGATGCTCCAAAAGAAGAAAAAGCAAAACTTGATCTGTGGATAGAGTCTAGGTGTCCATTTGGAATCCAAGCCATGAATGGAATCACCTATGTTAAAGAATTATTCGGAGATAAAGTAGATATATCTGTTAGGTATATGTTAACTGTCACGGGTGAAAATTCTGTGAGGGCAATGCACGGAGAAGATGAATTGCAGGAAGATAAAAGACAAATTTGTTTGAGAGAGGAACAACCAGATAAATTTTGGGATTACATAAAATGCTACGTTGAAACGGGGAAAACAACAGAATGTGAAGCCACTGTTGGGGTAAACTCTACTAAATTATCCAACTGTGTGGAGAATGATGCAATAAAATATTTAATAAATGATGGGACTTTGTGGGCAACAAAATATAGACCACTTGCTGGTCCCAGACCGGGTTCACCTACATTTTTCTTGAATGGAGTAAAGCTCAATGAGTACTCATTTA
>CAZTVD010000064.1:0-3838 GCA_964616955.1 Candidatus Woesearchaeota archaeon | reverse complement strand
GGAAAAACAGGTGGTTTTGAGAAATATTTGCTAGTTGGTTTGTTATGATGCCAAACATTCCAACAGCCATTCCCCCAATAAGGGGCGTTATAAGAACAACAGAATATCTCATCATTTCTGTATATTTTGACAGGCTTTCCCTTATTCTTCTTTCAGAGTCCCTTATAATTATCAGTTGGTTGGTTAAAAACAGCAAAATATCTGCGGATATTTTTGAGCTTTTGTCATAGTTCTCAAATAATGAGAAGAAAATAAACCTGACTCTTTTTGGATTTATATTTTCCATGATTTCTTTTTTTTCAAAAGATCTTTTCAAATCATATCCTCTTTTTTCTGTGTAATCCATTATTTTTTTCATAATTGTTTTGAGAGGTTCCTTCATTCTTCTTGTGCTCTCCTTTATGCTCATTTCCAAACCCCTCCCTTCGCTAATCATTAATGATATTTTTTGCATAAAATTTATTGCTTGTCTCTCCATTTTGTTTTCGTTGTTTATTATTTTCAAAATGTCTTTTTTCTGATGAAAATAAATATAAATGCAAGAGGAGATTCCAGCCAAAATACTCATTTTCCCAATAATCTCATTTATTGGAAAAAATATGCCAAAATATTTCAGATAATACATGATGCCAGGAAGGCAAAGAACAAAGCCTGTTATGGTTGATTTCAGTGTTTCCCCCCTTTTCCCAGGTTTTTTTTCAAAAAGAGGCGGTCTTTTTGAGGAAAGATATTGTGAATAGATAATAACAATAAAAATAACAAAAAACAACAAGAATAATACTAATTCTGCTGAAATTTCTGAGAAAATAGATATCACGGGCAGGAGGGATATGGCTATCATTGGAAAGACAACACCTATTGAAAAAATCATCAGTGTTGGTATTTTCAGGCTGTCCACATAATTCTTATAATCTTCTTCTATCCTAATCAGAAGCTCGTTTATTGCTCTTTCGAGCAATTTCTCCCTACTCTCCTTATTCTTTTCCTCTACACTTATAATTATAAGGTAAAAAACCCTGTCAAGTGGTTCATATATGGCTCCCCACTTTTCCCTTATTCTCTCCAATTCTTCCTTTATTTCTCTCCCCATGATTTCTATGTTCCAGAGCGCTTTTTTCAAATCTTTTGCAATCAGACCACTGCTGAATTCAACAGCATTTTTTACTGCTCTTTCCAGATTGGGGTTCTGTTTTAGTGAGGAACAGATGATTGAGATTATTGATGGCGCTTCGCCAATTGATTTCAGCAAAATCTCCTTTGCCTTGGTTTTGGGATATTCTGTAATAATATGTGCAATACCTAGCGGTGCAAGGAATGAAAGAAAAAACAAAAGCGAATTTCTTGTAAAAATGAAAAAAAGAAATAAAGGTATGAATGAAAAAACCATTGCCCATCTTGAAATCGATATTATCTGTTTTCCTCTGATTTTCCAACCAATAATGCCGAGAGAATCCATTAGTTCTTTGCTTGGTGTGGAATTTCTGCTTATATCCGGAAGTTTCAAAAGCAGTTTTTTCAGGCCCAGCATCTAATATTATTAATCATCAGGTTTTATAAAAAGTGATTGACTTTCTTTTTTTATGATGATACTTCTTGATACAAACTTCCTTTTGATTCCTTTCAAAAAGAAATTGGATATTTATGAGGAATTAAGGTTTAGATTCCCTTTATACAATCTCATAACCCTTGAATCCTGCATAAGGGAACTTGAAAAAATGAATCAAAAGGGAGCCATTGAATTGGCAAAATCAAGTGGCCTTAAAATAATAAAATATGGCAAGGGGATTGCTGATTCAGACATTATCTCTTTTGCAAAGAAAAAAAAGGTGATTGTTGCCACAATTGATAAAAAACTCCAGAAAAAACTGCTTGAAATGGGAGTTAGAATAATTTATCTGAGGGAAGGAAGATTCCCAGAAATAAAGGGAAAACCTTTAAAAAACCTATGAAACTTAATTAAACAAGATGTTTGATTGGATTTCATTCGTAATTTTGTCCGGATTTTTGGGTCTTTTTGTAGCCCTGCTTTTAGCATGGAAAATAATAAAAGAGGACAGAGGGACAAAAGAAATGCAGGAAATTGCTTTTGCCATAAGAGAGGGGGCAAAGGCATATCTGAAAAGGCAATACAGCACAATAGCCATAATAGGCATTATTCTCACTGTAATATTTTATTTTGTTTTTGATTTCCATACAGCCACATCTTTTGTTCTTGGTGTTTTTTGTTCTTTATTGGCAGGATACATAAGCATGGACATAGCAACAAGGGCAAACCTCAAAACAGCAAGTGCTGCAAGAAGAGGAGTTAAGCATGCTCTTGTAAATGCTTTTTATGGTGGCTCTGTTCTCGGTCTTTCTGTTATGTCCTTGAGTGTTCTTGGCATAACTGGATTATATATACTTTACGGCGACCCAAAAATGATTGTTGGCTTTGGTTTTGGTGCAAGCCTTGCAGCTTTATTTGCACAGCTGGGAGGGGGGATTTATACAAAAGCCGCAGATGTTGGGGCGGATTTGGTTGGAAAAGTGGAAAAAGGCATACCTGAAGACGACCCACGAAATCCAGCAGTTATTGCTGACTTGGTTGGAGACAATGTTGGGGATTGTGCTGGAAGGGGTGCAGATTTGTTTGAGTCAGTTACTGGGGAGAATATAGGGGCAATGATTCTTGGACTTGCGCTTTTTCCAGTATTTGGGATTAATGGTATTTTATTCCCAATTGTTGCAAGAGGTGCTGGGATACTGGCAACAATAATCTCATTATTTTTCGTTCATTATTTGAGAGAAGGGGAAAATCCCATGAATGCCATGTGGAGAGTCCAGATTTTGACAACAATTCTCTGTGCAATTGCATTTTATTTCCTTGTAAACACCATGCTTGGCGATATAAACCTATTCTATGCAGCACTCATAGGGCTTATAACAAGTCTCTTGATTGGTTACATAACTGACTATTATACTGCAAACCACAGACCAGTTAAGGATATTGTTAAATCCTCAGAAACAGGCGCAGCAACAAATATTATAACAGGGTTGTCTGTTGGTTTGGAAGCAACAGCACTTCCTGTTGTTGTGTTGTCTGTTGCTATTATCCTTGCTTATATGCTTGGTGGCGTATTTGGAACAGCCGTAGCCACAATGGGAATGCTTGCCACAACAGGCATAGTGCTTGCAATGGATGGGTTCGGTCCTATTGCTGATAATGCGGGAGGAATTGTGGAAATGTCCAATGCTCCTGCAAAAATAAGGAAATCCACAGATTCCTTGGATGCTATTGGGAATACAACAAAAGCTCTTGCAAAAGGGTTTGCTGTTGGAAGTGCTGCCCTTGCAGCTTTTCTTTTGTTTCAGGCATATCTGGAAGATGCAGGCTTGACTGCTGTTGACATTGCGCTCCCAAAAATAAGTATTGGCATGTTTATAGGCGCACTTTTGCCATTCATATTTTCTGCCTTGGCAATAAGGGCTGTTGGAAGGGCAGCTTATGAAATGGTTAATGAGGTAAGAAGACAGTTCAGGGAAATAAAGGGGTTAATGAGTGGAAAAGCAAAGCCAGATTATGGAAGATGTGTGGATATCAGCACAAAAGCCTCTTTGAGGGAAATGGTTGCTCCAGGTTTATTGGTTTTGGTAACCCCAATAGTTGTTGGTTTTGTTCTTGGTGCTGAAGCAGCGGGCGCACTACTTATGGGAGCCACTGTTTCTGGCATACTCCTAGCCCTATTCATGAACACTGGAGGAGCTGCTTGGGACAATGCTAAAAAATATATAGAAGCAATTGGAAAGAAGGGAACACCCCTTCATAAAGCAGGTTCTTCGCGGATTCGTGGGGCTATCG
>CAZTVD010000063.1:0-3985 GCA_964616955.1 Candidatus Woesearchaeota archaeon | reverse complement strand
CAGAAGGTAGGAGCAATGTGGATTGGTTCCCTCTTGTGTCCCCTGCCGCACAACAGCTTGTTTCAGGCGATTGGGCTAGCCGGGTGTACGTAGGTGGTTCTGCCGTGGTCATAGTGGGCAAGCGGGGGTGATCCGTTTGCCTGCAGGCTGCGCCTGGGGTGAAGCCATCTGCTGGGCCCCATCCCGCGCATCAAGAATGCAGAACGAAAGGATGAGGGTAATAAAACAAGTAAAAAAAAATGAAAAAGTTCTGGACATGTTTGCAGGTGTGGGTCCATTCGCAATACCTATTGCAAAAAAAGCCCATGTATGTGCAATAGACATAAACCCTTATGCCATAAGATACCTGAAAGAAAATGCAAGAATCAACAAAGTTGAGCTGAGGATATTTGAGGGTGATTGTAAAAAAATAATAAAAAATTTGGGTGAATTTGACAGGATAATCATGAATTTTCCAAAAGGGTCCAAAAACTTCCTTGATATTGCCCTGAAACACCTGAAAAAAAAAGGCATCATACATTTTTATACATTTGAAAAAAAAGATGAATTGAACAAAAAAAATATTGTAATAAGAGGAAAGTATTTCTGTGGGGATGTGGCTCCGGGTCTTTCAAGGGTATGTTATGACTTGGTGAAAAAATGAGGTGGTGGGAAAAAATTGCAGAGGAGCTTGGAATAAAAGAAAAACTTCCGTCAGGTTACCAAAAAATTGGCGATATAATAATTCTAAATCTTCCCAAAAAACTATATAACAAAAAAAAGCAAATAGGGGAGGCAATTTTGGAGCATATTCCCAAAATAAAAACAGTATGCTTGATTAAGGGGATTAGGGGGGAGTATAGGAAACCGGACATAGAAGTAATTGCAGGTAATGGGACAGAAACAATCCATAAGGAAAATGGATGCGAATATTTGCTGGATGTCAAAAAAGTGATGTTTTCCAAGGGGAATGTGGGTGAGAGGGGAAGAATGAAAAAAGATTGCAGGGGAATAGTGCTGGACATGTTCGCAGGCATAGGATACTTTTCCATACCTGCAAGCAAAAGCCCTTATGTCAAAAAAGTGTATTCCATAGAAAAAAACCCTGAATCATACAGATTCCTCATAAAAAATATAAAAAGGAATAATGCAAAAATTGAAGCTTTTCTTGGGGATTGCAGGGATGTTGTAAAAAAAATAAACATTAAAGCAGACACAATAATAATGGGTCTTCTTCCTGACCCCTATGAATTTTTGGATAGTGCCCTTTCATGCTCCAAAAATGGAACAAAAATAATTTACCATACAATAAATGAAAATATTGGGGAAAAAATAAGGAAAAAAGCTGAAGAATGGGGGTTCAGCATAAAAATAAAAAAAAGGGGGGTCAAGAAATATGCTCCTCACAAGAACCATGTTGTTCTTGAATTATCTCTTTTTTCTCCCTAATTTGTAAATTATCCTTCCTTTTCCTGTTAATTTGGCTTTTTTTGAACATCTGACACAAAGATAATTTTTTCCATTTCTCCTGTAAACTATGTGGGCTTTTGCCCTTGAAATCCTCATGCCACATTTGTCGCAGGAAACATAGCTTGTCCTGCCCCTACTTCTTTTTCCCATTTAACCACCATGTAACTTAAAACTTTCCTCCTCAGTAAAGTGCATCTCAGCAAGTATAATTAAAGATTGTGGTTGTTCTTTTATTTCTTTTTTCAAAAGCTCCTCAAATGTGCCAGCAATTATTATTGATTTGCCTCCCAAATCAGCACAAACAAAAGCTTTTGTGTTTTTATCAAGAAAATCGCAATCCATGAGATATTTTAAAGCATACTTGAATTCCATGCCAATATCAAGAAGCACAAGTGTATGCGCATTTATTGAAAGATTTTGTTTTATAACTTCACAGGGGCTTTTTGGCTTGAAATCTTCTGAGGGGAAAGGTATGCTTGTTGTTTTCCCGAACTTGTATATATGAAGTCCTGTTTCGCAAATTGCGGATATTATGGATGAGGAATGGATTACTCTTGTCTTTATGCCCCTCCTTTCTGCTTCTTTTATTATTTCATAATGTGTTGTTGCCACAAGGGGGTCGCCTATGACAAGAAGTGCAGTATTGTTATGGTAGAGGATGTCAGAAGATTCAATATCCTTTCTTTCAAGCACTATTATTTTTTTTCCAATAAACTCCTCAAGTTTTTTCAAATCAATTTTTTGGGATGAAGTATATTGCTCAAAAAAAACCCTTTTGCATTTTTTCAATATATCAACAGCCCTTAAACTCATGTCCTTCCAATCATGAAGCCCGAGACCAATCAAATAAAGCATAATTTTTCTTTAGGAAATTATTATTAATGTTTTGTGCTTTTTTGTTTTAATGGAGGAACTGGTTTTTTATACTGCATTGATAGGGTTCTTTCTCTGTTCCTTATTTGATTTAAAAACAAGGGAAGTGCCAGATTATCTGAGTTATTTTCTTCTTGGTTCAGGCGTGCTTTACAGAATCATGTGGTTTTTTGAATCATTTGATTTGAACATTCTTTTTTACCCGTTTTTGCTCTCTTTTATATTTGGAATTTTTTCCTACATACTTTACAAATCAGGACAATGGGGGGGTGGGGATGTTAAACTTATTATAGCAGCAGCATGGCTGATTGGCTATTTCCCGTCAAAAAACGAATTATTTTTTATCAACTTCTTTATGAACCTCATAATATTCGGCACAATTTACACAATGTTTTACACAATTTTGAAAAGCCTGCTTGTTGGTGGCATTAACAAAAAAAAGTCCATCCTCCTTCTTGCAGGAATTATTGTTGGTATGTTATGTTTGTACTTTTTTCAATCCATTCCCCCCATGCTATACTATCTCCTTCCCCTCACAATTATTGCAGCATTTGCAATCCCATATTTAAAAGAAGCAGAAGAAAAATGTTTTATCAAATACATTCCTGCCGAAAAGCTCACTGAAGGGGACTGGCTTGTGGAGGAGATAAAAGGAGTGCCAAAAAGGGCGGAGGGGGTGACAATGGAAGATATTGAAAAAATAAAAAAAATGAAAATCCAAAAAGTGAAGATAAAAGAGGGCGTGCCATTCCTTCCTGCTTTTTTCATAAGTTTAATCTTAACATGGATTGGTATGGGCTTTTTACCAGTATCCTGGTAATTTCCTGCTCACTTTTGGTATTTCCTCGGGCTTTTTGTCATCCTGTTTTTTTTCTTTTTTTGCTGTTTCCTTTGCAGGCATTTCCCTGTGTTGTTTTGTTTCACCTTTGGAAAGGATTTTCTCATAAATCTTTTTGTATAATTCCTCACTCAATTGGATTGGTTCCCACTCTATTTTTACCTTATCCTGCTTGAACCTTGGTATAACATGGACAATCAAATGGGGAGTTATCTGGCCTGCAACAGCCCCGGCAGAATATATTATGTTAAAACCCTCGGCCCCAACAGCAGAAACAATTTTTTTTGAAAGTTCCTTTATTATGAGGAACAACCTGCCCAATTCCCTGTCATTCATTTCAGTGATAAACGGTATGTGTTTTTTTGGAAAAACTATGAAATGGCCGGGGTTTGCTGGTTTTATATCAAAAACCGCCATGAAAAAATCATCCTCAAAAATCTTCATGCTTGGGATTTCCCCTGATGCTATTTTGCAGAATACACATTCCATAACAATTTAATCTGTTTTGATTTTAAAAAACATATGAAAATAAAGTTTGAAAACAGGTTTTTGAGATATAAAACATATTTTGTTGTTGCTGACCTGCATCTAGGTTATGAGGAAACACTTGAAAAAAAAGGAATTTACGTCCCAAGCCAGACAGGAAACATAATAAAAAGAATAAGGCAAAGCAAAGGGAAGGCAGAAAACCTCATCATTCTTGGTGACTTGAAGCATAATCTAATGGGAATAAGCGCAAAAGAAAGAAATGAAGTCCCTTTTTTTATGAGAAGGATGAAGGAAACTTTCAAACATGTATTTGTGGTTAAAGGTAACCATGACAGC
>CAZTVD010000062.1:0-4022 GCA_964616955.1 Candidatus Woesearchaeota archaeon | reverse complement strand
GGTGTTTTTTTATAATTATTTTGTCCAGCCCGGGAATCAGCTTTCCAATTATTCCGCAAATTTAAATATAACTCTGCCTTCATTATAATGTGAAAGGAGCAATCAGCCTTGGTGTTGGAACTATTGTTGGTATTGTTCTTGCTATTGTTTTTGTGCTTGCAATACTTTATTTGTATTTTAACAATATGGTGCCAATCCCGAGTTTACTTCAAAACATAACAAATAATGTGTCGGTGAGCGTTCCATGAGTGGAGTAGAAAAAGAAAAAAAGAACATAACTATGATATTTTCCTTAGTGGCAGTCTTTGCATTTTTAATATTTATTTTTTCCAGAATTACTGTCCCCACGCTTACGAATCTAGGCATTATAGTTTTTGAAGGAAAAGCAAATGATTATGCAACTGCATTAAACTACTCTCTTGTTGTGGAAAGTGGGATTTTCAGTACAACCTATTTTAGTGATGCAAATTTTATGACTCAAATTTATTGTGATGAGCTTTGTTCATCAAAATTGAGATACCTTTATAGGAAAGGAAAAGCAATGGAAGATTCTTTGAATTGTGGAAATTCATATTGTCTTTGCATGGGAACACTCAATAGAAGTGCAGATTACTATAATAATGGCATACCCACAGACCCAAATACGCTCAATTTGAGCAATAAAATATTTTATGATGTGCTTTCAGGTCTTTCAGAGGAGGAGGTAATGCAATATCTTTCTTTAAAATATCATTTATTTTTTGCAGATGGCAATGACATTAACATCCAAACATTTAATTGTGCACCCGTTCCAGCATACCTTACTGTCAATGATTTTAAATGCATAAATACAGATTCCTGTTTCAGAAATATTTTCTCACACATATATGCCAATGGAACTTACAAGTTTTCTGCTTCATTACAAAAACTGAATAATTATGCTGTGGAGATGAAACCCATATGAGAAGAGCATTGTTCAATTTTGAATTGCATCAAGTCATAATGACTGCTGTTTTTATTCTTGTGTGTCTTGCTTTTCTTGTTCTTTTTGTTCCAAAACCACCCAATATGGCTGAGAAATTTATGGAATTTGCAAGAAAGGCAGACCTTTCTGTTGAAAATGGCTATACAGAATTATTTGACTTTACAGTGGATTCAAATTATGCCATAAAGTTTTTTTATGTTGATGAAAGCTGTTTCAATAAAATAAATAATAATATTGATGAATGGAGGAATAAACTAGTGCAAAAGTATGTTTCAGAATTTTCCATACATCCCTATACATATATGTTGTGTTCTTATAAGGCCCCCACTCCCAATTATGGTGTTGATTTTATAAATAAAGATATGGATGAAATAAAAAGCGCCTTTGCTGTGGAGTGCAATAACTTTTTTGAAAATCCCAAAAGTAGTTATGTGGAGGAAAATTCACTTGTTTGTTACATTATGAAAAATAATTATCCCATCATGTTTGGGGAAAACAAATTTTTATCTTCCATTGTTGGTCCCGTTTCTTTTAGATATCTTGAGTTTGCCCATAGAAGCGGAGACCCTTACATAAAATTTTTAATAATATCACAATGAAAAGAGCAGTTTTTTGGAAAAAGGAGAAAAATGGGCTAAGATGCAATCTCTGCCCACATAATTGTTTTATTAAGCAGGAAAAGAGGGGTATTTGCAAAACAAGGGAAAATAAAGATGGTGTTTTGTTTTCTTTAAATTATGGAAAAGTTGTTGCTCTACATGTTGACCCAATTGAAAAAAAACCACTTTATCACTTTTTTCCAGGTTCGCAAATTTTATCTTATTCCTGTTGGGGGTGTAATTTCAAATGCAAGTTCTGTCAGAATTGGGAAATAAGCCAGAGGGAAATCAAAGTTCCTTTTGTTCCGCCTAAAGAAATTGTAAAAAGGTCCAAAAATACTCTTGGTGTGGCACATACATACACGGAACCAACAATATATTACGAGTTTGCCTTTGATGTTGCAAAGCTTGTCAAAAAATCTGGTGGAAAAAATGTTTTTGTTACAAATGGGTATATTGAGCAGAAGCCACTGAAAAAAATACTTCCTTTCATTGATGCAATTAATATTGATTTGAAATCTTTTGATGACAGTTTTTATAAAAAAATCTGCGCAGGCTCTTTGGAGCCAGTGCTGTCATCAATAAAAACTATGGTTGGTAGGGTGTGGGTGGAAATAACAAATTTGATTATACCCGGATTTAATGATGATCTTGGGAGAATAAAGGAAATGTGTGAATGGATTGCGGACTTGGACAATAAAATACCATTACATTTTTCTGCATTTTATCCATCTTATAGAATGCTTGATGTTCCTCAGACATCCTTAAACATTCTCAAAAAAGCAAAGGAAATAGGAAAAAAGGCAGGATTGAAATATGTTTATCTCGGAAATGTGATTGAGGATAATAACACTTATTGTCCAAATTGTGGTTTTCCTGTTGTTGAGAGGGATTACATGGGTGTGAAAAAAATAAATATGAAGGAAGGCTTATGTCCTAAATGCGGGTTAAAGCAGGATTTTGTTTTTTGATTCTTTTGTCTTCTTTTTCCTTTACCCATTCCTATTTTTTTGAAACATACCTACAAAATCATGAGGCGTTTGGCGATATTGAGCTGCATTATGCACTTGAAAATGGGACAAATATTATGCAGACATTCCTCATTAAATGCAGTCTGGATTATTTCAACTGCCCTCCAATAGCGCCCTGCAATAATTTCACATGTCCTGATGTTGGGGGTGTATTGTTGGATGAGAGGGAAATAACAGGCAAAGGAATCATATCACTTTATGTTTCTCAGCCACAGGGGTTGTACAAAGTCTGTTCAAGATTAAAAAATTATTATCAATACTATGATTGTGGAGGGGACAATTATGTTGTTATCCACTCAAAGGAGAAGGAAATAAAAAAAGTAAAGGAATTTGTGTATGTCTATCAGAATATAACAAAAGTTGTTGAAAAGGAAGAACCACAGATAAGCTTTTATTCTGTACCGAC
Organism: Candidatus Woesearchaeota archaeon; assembly: GCA_964616955.1. Taxonomy (GTDB): domain Archaea; phylum Nanobdellota; class Nanobdellia; order B33-G15; family B33-G15; genus CAZTVD01. The sequence goes on along the minus strand of CAZTVD010000062.1, from coordinate 1,022 downwards.
AGCTATTGAAAGGGGAGAAAACTTTCAATCGATTATTTACATAAAAAATCCACTTAATGAGAGCATTTATGCAAGGGTCTATACTTTTTCCTTTGATGGGGGAAGATGCATCACAAAAAAATGCTGGGAAGATTATGTCAATCTCACTATTTTTCCAAGGACCTATCGCAGAATAATCATAAACAATAGTTTTGAGGAATATGGGAATTTCACTTTTAAAGCAAGAATGAAAATTGCAAACAAGACATTTACTGACTCCATTTTAATAAGTGTGCTCCCTAAAAGAAGCCTGTTGACTTATTTTTTCTATAACTCAACACACATAGGTTATTTGGTAAAGAATAATGGGGATGTTGAGGAGAACATAACTCTTGTTTCTGTTTATCTCAATACATCACACCTTTCCTGCATTGTCAAGCCAGGGGAAGAAAATCTTTTATTCAATAAAAGGGGAAATGGAAGGATTTTTCTTTTTCAAGACAATAAACTTCTGAATTCCTCTGCTGTATGGAAGGGAGGAATAAAAACACCAACAGGATTTTTTGTTGCCAATCCAAATGATTTATATATCCCCCTTGTTTTGCTTTCCTTGATCGGTTTAATTGTTTTGGTGTGGAAAATATGAAAATCAGAGCAAATATCAATGTTGTTGGAAAGCCAGAGAAATTTGTAGGAGAGGTTTTGAAAGAAACATTGAAAAGGATCTCTTCTGAAAAAAAGGTTTTAAAGAGTAAAATTTTGAAACCTGAAAAAATAAGCAAACATTTTTTTTCAGGTTTTGTGGAAGTCGAGCTTGAATTGGGTGGTTTTCAGGAAATTATCAATTTTTTGCTTGACTACGTTCCAGTGACAATAGAAATACTGGAGGACAAGGATGTTACTATTCCTTTGGGTGAATTTCAGTCAGCAATGAGTGACCTTGTTGCAAGGTTTCAGGAATATGAAGAAGGCATAAAAGGCTTAAGGGCTGCAAATACACTATTTAGAAGGCAATTGCAAGAAATTTTATCACAAAAAAAAGG
>CAZTVD010000061.1:0-4049 GCA_964616955.1 Candidatus Woesearchaeota archaeon | reverse complement strand
CAGCCAATTCCTTTATTTTGTTTCTTGTATTAGCAGATGTCAAGTAATAAATAACATTCCACAAAAATTCAAGTTTTTTCCTTCCTCTCTCATAATTCTCTGCAAGGGAATAAGCAATGAGTGTTAACAAAGCCAATTGAGAAGTATATGTTTTTGTTGATAAAACACATATTTCTGGTCCAGCATTCAGAAGAAGAAATTTATCAGAATGGTTTGTTAGGGAAGAACCCATAACATTAACTATTGAAATTATTTTACTTCCCTTTTTTTTGGCATCTTTAACTGCTTCAAGAACATCAGCAGTTTCTCCGCTCTGGGAAACAGCAATTACAAGCGAATCTTTTGTGAGGAAATGTTTGTAATTTGGAAATTCACTCCCAAGAACAACATTAACATGTATTTTTGCTATTTTTGAAAAAACATAACTTGCAGAAAGGCAAGCATGATAAGAACTTCCGCATGCAACAAAAAATACCCCCTTTGCTTTCTTTATATCCTCACATATTTTTTCTATAACCTCTTTATCCTGTTGTATTGCTTTTTTTACAGTTTCAACCTGCTCTGTTATCTCCTTCATCATAAAATGCTCAAACTCTCCTTTTTTTGCCTGCTCAACATTCCAATCAATTGTATGAACGGGGCGTGAAACAGGACCCTGTTTCAGATTATAAAAGGAAATAGATTCAGACATAACTACAAAATCATAATCATATAAATAAACAACATTTTTTGTATGTTCAAGGAAAGCAGGTATATCGCTCGCAGCAAAATAAGCATTATCGGCCATGCCAATAACAAGGGGTGAACCCTTTCGCGAAGCAATGATTTTTTTTTCATCTTCACAAATTGCTAAAATGGCATAATTTCCATCCAACTCAGAAAATGCCTTTTTGCATGAATCCACAAAGTCGCCGCCCCTCTCCATATAAAATTGTATGAGGTTTGGGATAACTTCAGTATCAGTTTCACTATAAAAACTAAAACCATTTTTTTTCAATTTATCCCTCAACTCCTGATAATTTTCTATTATGCCATTATGCACAACTGCAATTTTTTTATTATTTGAAAGGTGAGGGTGGGCATTTTTTTGCGTAACTCCCCCATGTGTTGCCCATCTTGTATGGGCTATGCCAAGATATCCATCCATTTTTTCAAAATCAATATTATTATTGACCTCATCTATTTTTCCCACTCCCTTTTTCACTTGCAAAGCGTTTGAGATACAAGCCATTCCACAGGAATCATAACCCCTATATTCCAATTGCTTCAACCCTTTAAGGAGTATGGGGCTTGCTTTCTCTCTGCCAATATAACCTATAATACCACACATCAGGCAAACATCTCCGAAGCCAGAATAAGATTGTCCCTTGTGCCAATATCTACCCAATGACCTGGAAGATGGAGATGAATTACTGAACCTTCTTTTGCCAATAAGGAGATAGAATCAGTCACTTCATACTCCCCCCTAGGAGAAAGGGGTGTCCTCTCTATCATATCAAATATTCTTTTGGAGAACAAGTAAATGCCCGCATTAATCAAATTGCTCGGCGGATTTTCACTTTTTTCCATTATGCCAATAACCCTCTCGCCATCAACTTGGAGGACACCATATTTCCTTGGGTCTTTGACTTTTTTGGAAACAATCACACAATCAGCTTTTTCTTTTTTTTGGAGAAGGGTGAGTAAGATGTTCTTATCAAAAATCAAATCACCATAAACAACAAAAAAATATGGACCAACAAGATTCTTGACAAGGGAGATTGCATGTGCAGTTCCAAGTTGCTCCTTTTGCACAATATATCTTACATTAAATCCATATCTGCTACCATCTCCCAAATAATTCATAATATCTTCCTTTTTGTATCCAACAACAACTATAAAGTCAGTTATGCCAAATTCAGAGAAATTATCCATAATGTGTTTTATTATTGGTTTTCCTGCAACAGGCATAAGGGGTTTTGGGAGCGTCTTTGTCAACTCTCCTAACCTTTTTCCTTTTCCCCCTGCAAGAATAACTACTTTCATAATTTTATGATTATGAAAAATCCTTTATAAATGCCAAATCACCGATTTTTTTACCATTACAAAAAATTTATTAATGGTTTCTTTTTCCCTAAGAATATGAAATTGCTTGTTACAAAAAAAGGGAAAAAGTATTATGCAAAGGGGATTCTTCTATTGAATCCAACAGAATTAAAGCCATTAACAAACAAAAAAAGCATGAACATAATAAAACTTCTTTCAAAAGAACCTATGTATCCCGCCCAGATAGCAAAAAAACTGGGCATGTACATACAAAAAGCATATTATTACATAAGCCAGCTTGAAAAAAATGGAATCATTAAAGTTGTTAAGGAAGAAATGGTAAAAGGGGGAAATGCCAAGTATTATGGTTTGAACTATAGTGCCTTTGGTATAGATATTGGGGGGGAAGAAGAGGAAATAAGCAATATAGAGACAATGGAAAAAAATCTTGCAGGATTTCTTGGAAAAATGCTCAATGGAAATTCTTTTGAAGGAAATATTGTTGTTGGTTCTCCAAAACCCCATGGACCATTTAATACTGGAGCAAGAGACGGGCATTACGCCGTCCATCTTGGTTTTTTCCTTGGCAAATATTGCTCTCCAAAAGAATTTTCTGTTATGCTGGATATAGATGCAAAAGCAGAAAAAAAATTAAAGAATAATCTCATATTAGTTGGCGGTCCTGGTGTTAATGTGGTTTCCTATGCCTGCAACAAAAAATTTCCTTATTTTTTCAATATAAAATCCTCAAAATATGGTTATCTCATGGGGGGGATTGTATCAAAAAAAACAGGAGAGGTATATAATGATGATAACATTGGAGTTATACAAAAAATAAAAAACCCGTGGGAAAAATCAAAGGAAATTATAATGATTGCAGGAAAAAAAGCAATAGGCACAAAGGCTGGCATAATTGCATTGACAAAGGGGTATAAAAAGATATTTCGGGATTACAGAGGGGGGGAATATGGTACATTGATTAGGGGGCTTGATTTGGATGGAGACGGGAAGGTGGATTCAATTGAGGTGGTAGAAGATTGAAGATATTATCAAAAGATTTCAAAAAAAATTTTGTGAAATTAAAAATAGAGAATGAAGATGACTTGTGGTATCTGTCGGAGATAATCAGAAAAGGAGATTTTGTAAAAGGGAAAGTGGAACGGGCTATCAAAAGGGAAGATTATCAAAAAGCTGAAAGAAAAAAAGCCATTGTAAAAATAAATGTAGAAAAAACAGAATATAAAGGGGACATATTCAGAATTTTGGGTAAAATTGTTGAGGGACCTGAAGAAATTGGTAGAGGTCATCAATCAATGAATTTGAAGGAAGGCGAGGAAATAATTATTGAAAAAAAATGGGGGGAATATGAAAAAAGAATTTTAAGGGATGCTGAAGAAAAAGAAAAAGAAATTTTTTTAGCGGTAATAGAGGATGGTGCCTTGGACTATGGTTTCTTAAAGGGAAAATTAGTGCATTCAGGTTCTTTTAAAAAAAACCTTCCACCAAAAGCAATGCCCGAATTTGAGAGTATATTGAATGAATTTTACATAGAAGCAGCAAGAATAATAAATGAAAAGGCAGGAGATAAAAAGGGAATAATATGTGGTCATAAAATTTATCTGGAAAAACTCAAAAGACATTTGAAAGGAAATTTCATTTTTGGGGATGTTTCATCCACTGGCATAAATGGTTTGAATGAAATAATCAAAAGGGGCTATGTAAAAAAATTATTTGAAAACAATAGGATAAGCTATGAAAGCGAATTAATTGAAAAATTACTTTATGAAATAAGCACCAATGGAAAATATGCTTATGGAATAAAAGAAGTGGAAGAGGCAGTGAAATTCAACGCAGTGGAAGTTTTTATGATTACTGACAAAAAAGTAAAGGAAGAAAGAGAAAAAGGAAAATTCAGAAAAATAAATGAATTAATGAGAGAGATAAATTCAAAGAAAGGGGAAATAGTCATAATGGATAGCACGCAGGAGCCCGGAGAGAAGTTGGATGGTCTTGGTGGAATCGGC
>CAZTVD010000060.1:1531-4054 GCA_964616955.1 Candidatus Woesearchaeota archaeon | reverse complement strand
GAAAAGAAAAGTTCTTTCTTTCCCCAGGGTTTCTTTCTTTCAAGAAAGAAAGGCTGCGGAAGTCCTGCTCGGGGCGGATTTTTTTCTATTATTTTGTAAATCAACAAGGAATTATCTCAATAAGTTATCGGCTTCTTTGATAACAGCATTTAATCATCAAGCAATTTTTTCCATATTTCCTCTCTTTCCAAATCTTCCTCGCTATAAACTTTTATTCCGTTTTTTTCAAGCAAGGCTGTTGTCACACCATTACCGCCAACCAGCATTCTTTGATTCCTGCCACCCTGTGTTTTTCCTTTTCCACAGGATGGGCTTCCCTGTTTTAAAACAGCAATATTTATACTGAATTTTTGATTCCTGCCACCCTGTGTTTTTCCTTTTCCACAGGATGGGCTTCCCTGTTTTAAAACAGCAATATTTATACTGAATTGCCTGCATAAATGCAACACTAATTCTGCCCCCCTCAAATAATTTGAGGTAACATCTTTGCTGTTGTCAGTAATAACCCTTGACCTGCCCTCAATCACTTCCTCTCCCTTTCCAGAAATTATTCTTGAACCGCTCCTTGGCGTTGGCAACCCTCCCAATTGCTCAGGGCACATTGGCAAAGCCAACCCCCTCCTTATTAATTCTTTTACTTTTTCATTTGGCTTGGATTCGCCCTTGTAATTGCAGTTTATTCCAGCAAGGCACATGCTTACAAGTATCATGTTCTTACACATCCGTCAAATTTTATATTTTTTAACATAATCTTTACAAAAGATTAAAAAAAACATAATTATTTTTTCTGCTTATGGAACTCTTTTTTGCAACAGGAAACAAAGGAAAATTTGCATCAGCAAAAAGAATAATGGAAGGAGAGGGCATAATTTTGAAACAGGTGGAACTGGACATAAAAGAGCCAAGAAGCGACACAATTGAGGAAATATCAATTAACAAAGCAAAACAGGCGTTTGAAATACTCAAAAAACCTGTTATGGTTGAGGACAGCGGTTTTATTATTGAATCTCTTGGAAATTTTCCTGGTCCATACATAAATTTTGTTCTTAAAACAATAGGGATAAATGGAATCCTCAAATTGGTGGGGGAAAACAGGGATTGTTTTTTCAGAAGTGTTGTAACCTACTATGATGGCAAAACACTCAAAACATTCCACCTGGATGAGCACGGCAAAATTGCAAAAACACCCTCAAAAAAACAAAAGGGGGCGGCATGGTCAGAATTATGGAAGATATTCATTCCAGAAGGGTATGAAAAGACCTTAAACGACCTGGAGGAGGAGGAATTCAAGAAAAAACAGGAGGAATACAAAAAAAACTCGGGATTTCATCAGCTTGCGCGTTGGATTTTGTCAAGAAACAGCGAATAAATTGAACCTGGGTTGATTGGGATATCAGGATTCCGCACATATCTTTCAATACGGACCGATGATTCGTTGGCCAAATTATTGGAAGGGAAAACCCTTCCATTACCATTGGGGTGGTAAAGTTTTACTCACTATTTCTGCATGATATATAAAGTTTATGCCAAAAATTTAAAAAAGAAAAATCAAAAAAATGTAAAAATCAAAGTTTGTAAACAATGTCTCCAACACCCACTTTTTGCTCAACTTTCATTCCAACAGCATCGCCAGGTCCAGCTTCCTCAATTGGCGTATGTTCTATTTGCATAGAAGAAACTTCCTGCTCAAATTCCTCACCGCCCTTTCTCTTGATTTTTATCCTGTCCCCTTTTTTCAGCTCACCGTTCAATTCAACAACAGCAACATTGATTTTTGAGAAATAATGGGTGATTTTCCCTACTTCTTCCATACCTTTTATAATAAGAAATAGGACAATATAACCTTTTCGTGTGCATATATGCAAAAAATTTTGCAGGAAAAGTATATAAAAAGTATTTGGGATAATATTTTTGGTGTTAAACATGGTGATGCCTTACCAACACAAAATATTGAACTTCTGAAACTTCTGTTAGGCAGAGCCATAAGCAAAAAACAATGGATTATCCTCAAAGAATTAAAAGAAAATGAGTTCAAAAACCAAACAAAAGCCATAATATCTATTTGCAAAAAATATGGGGTTGCAGAATCAACAATCAGGTGGAACTATAAAAAACTTGAATTATTTGGGATGGTTGAGGGGGGAACATTAACAGAATTTGGAGAATTTGTTCTTAAAAATGGTCGGCGTGGTGTAGTGGATTGCATGGAAGCCTGTGGAGCTTCTGGTCCGGGTTCAAATCCCGGCGCCGACCCGAAAGGAGGTGCAAAAAATGCTGGAAAGATTTCTAAAAACTGGTGGTGGACTTCATGAGAATATTGGAACTTGATGAAACAACAAAGCAGGGGACAATAAGGTTGTATTGCGACCCAACAACATGGGGGTTCAGAGCCATGGAATGAGGGATTTGTGTGTGAAAAGTGCAATAAAATTTATGGCATTGATGGGGTGGGAAAAAGAATTTCTAGAGGGGCGGACACCAAAAAAATGGATTTGAGATGCAAATGCGGGGGAAAACTGTCAC
>CAZTVD010000060.1:0-1521 GCA_964616955.1 Candidatus Woesearchaeota archaeon | reverse complement strand
GAAAAAAGAAAAAGTGGAAAAAATAGTGGAAAGGGCAATAAAAAAAGGCAGGGGGGTGGTGGCAGTGGAAGGTGAAGTGGTTGGTTTTTCATTTGGGTGGTATATGGATATAGAGGAAGTGAAAGAGGAATTTGGAGATAAAATAAGCGGGTTTTTTGAGGAAAAGGGCGCAAAAACAGTGTTCTACCAGGCAGATACAGCAGTAGCCATTGATAAAAGGGGAAGAGGCATTGGAAGCAAATTGGTGGAAAAAAGGGAAGAAATGCTCAAAAAAGATAAAAAAGCAACAATAACCTTTGGAAGAACAATAAATGAAAGGATGGAAAAAATATACATGAAAAGGGGGTTTGAATACCTGGATGTGGAGGACAAGAAAAAAACAGGGAGGAGGTATTACTGGAAAAATCTATAAAACGGGGGGGATGTAAATGAATATGGAAATGCAGAATCCAAAGGGAATGAGGGATTTGCTCCCAGAAGAAAAAAGAAAAATGGAATACATACTTGGAAAAATAAAGGATGTATTTGAATTATATGGATTTGAGCCTATTGAAACTCCTGCACTTGAATATGCAAAAATACTTGAAGGGAAATATGGGGAGGAAGAAAAGCTTATTTATAAATTCAAAGATAAGGGGGGCAGAATGCTTGCATTGAGGTACGACCAAACCGCGCCCCTCGCAAGAGTTGTTGCATCAAATCCCCAACTGGTAAAGCCATTCAAAAGGTATGTTATAGGAAAGGCGTGGAGGTATGAGAATCCCCAGAAGTCAAGATATAGAGAATTTTACCAGGCAGACATAGATATTGTTGGGACAGAAAACATGATTGCAGATGCAGAGATAATAGCATGTGCTAACAGGGTCTTAGAGGAGTTGGGATTCAAAAATATGAAAACAAGGATTAACAGCAGAAAGCTTATGGATGAATTAATGAAAAAAATAGGGGTAAAAAATAATTTAGAGGTTTACAGGGCAGTGGATAAACTCGACAAGATTGGGATTAATGGGGTTAAAGAAGAATTGGAAAAACGTGGGGTAAAAAAAATCAAAGAAGTGATAAACATAATCTCAATAAAGGGGAATGAAAAAAAGAAGATAAATGAAATAGAAAAAATAATCGGCAGAAGCGAGGGGTTGAAGGAAATTGAGGAATTATTCTCTTACTTGAAATCATACAACATTAATTTTGATTTTGATTTGTCCCTCATAAGGGGCCTTGATTATTATACGGGTCCTGTTTTTGAAATAACAGGGGACTTTGGCTCTCTTGCAGGAGGAGGGAGATATGATAAATTAATCGGGATTTTTACAGGAAAAGATGTTCCTGCAACAGGCATTGCTTTTGGACCAAACAGGATACTTGACCTGATGGAAGAAAGGGGAATGATTGAGGAGATAGAGCCAATAGCAAAGGTATTTATAGCAAGAATCGGGGAAGTGGAAAAAGAAGCAATCAGGATTGTGGAAGAATTGAGGCAGGAAGGAATTAATGCTGAAATGGATGTGATGGGGAGGGGGA
>CAZTVD010000059.1:0-4093 GCA_964616955.1 Candidatus Woesearchaeota archaeon | reverse complement strand
GCAGCTGCTAACAATACCAAAACGAGGACTGCAAGAGCACCAAGAACAATTGTATTTAAGGGCAATCCTTGTGCTTTCATATTTTCTTGATAAACCAATTTCATATTTAAATGTTCTGGAAAGAAACATTAAAACTATTGTTCAATAGATTAATCAAAGGAGATGGTCCAAAGAATATAAAATAAAACATAAGCACAAGAAGTCCGAGAATTAAAGGTATGATATATTTCAGGGCAATACTCACAGCACCCTTAGGGCGAAGGTGAATTAAATGCCATGATTTGTCTAATTGCATCTATCCACTCACCTCCAACACCTGATACAAAAACATAAACCATTATAAGAACAACAAGAGAGAAAATAGCAATTATGAGGAGTATTGTCTGATTAATCACAACAGCCTTTTCCATGATTAATCTTTTTGATACATACATATAAGTATTTTGTCAGAACAAGCAACAATGTCTGCATCAAGTGCCTTATCAGCCAAACAAGTGGCACATTGGATTAATTTGGAACCAATACTTCCAGCATAGTGGGTGGCAGAACTGAATACATAAGCACTAAGCTCTGGGACAACAATATATGTAATTCCCGCTTCAACAGCCGTTGTTCCTGGTGTTGCATAACTTCCCTGATAAAGCATCAACAAACCAAACATCCCGCCAAGACATTCATCTTCACACGCATCACATGTATCAACAAAATAAGCAGCAGCACATTCTTGTGGTAATGGTCTGATGCCCCTTGATCTCCCAACACCAGTAAAGGAATCTATGTATTCTATAAAAACATCCACATCACCCGTGATATTAAAATTGCTTTCATAAGGTGTTAGGATAAATGCAGAGTCTGTGCTATTTTTTAAAGTATAAAAGGTTTTCATAGAGGGCTCTAAATAATTAAAAAGCGAGATTTTTACAAGGCAATCTTCTTTATCCACCTTTTGTGTTAAAACGCATTGTTTTGGTCTATAACCCACTCCATCGCTCTGACAATAGATACAATGAACATTTTCTCCACCAACATTTGAAACAAAACACATATCTTCAGGTAATTGTGGTTCCCCACCACAAAAATACTGGTCATTCTCCTCCCTTATACATATATTCTCCCTTTTCTCACCAACAGAACAACCATCATCACCTATAACATAATATTCATTATTGGCATCACAGCAACCTTCCTGCACATAGGATTCATCTTCCCCGCACACATATTGGCTCAAATTTCCAAAAAGTTTCTTTTTTATTGTAGAATACTGCTCCGGGGAGTAATCGCTCTCTCTAAAAGTCTGTGAAACAATGCGCCCTATTGAACAATCGGGCAATACTCCTTCCTTCTCGCATTCCAAAGCCCTATCAACATACTTAATACATCTGGTTTTTTCACTTAAATCGCACTCATAACCCTCCTCACATGCATCATCACATTTTGTACAATCATATGTGGTGCCATAAGTTATATCCTCCCATGTTTTTGAGAGAATCTCAGCATTCAAATTGTCTTTTAGCCTAGCTGACAAAACAGAACATATTGCGGGATTTTCACTTTCCCCCCACAACACATTTAATTTTCCTGAGCCGTATTTTCCCCAGCAAGAAGCTGCTTCTGTACCAATCAATTTTGAAAACTCCCTTGCATTCATTTCTCCAAATCTCTGTGTGGGGGGAGTACAACCAAGCAAGGGTATTTCAAAGGGAACATAATCAGGCAGGCAAGCAAGTTCCACCCCTGCAACACCAATACATGCAGAGTGGTAAAGATGCCTTATAAAAGAGGAAAAAGAGCATATGGGGGGGGCAGACGAGCCTATAAAAAACATAATAATAACTGCAGCAACTACCAAGATTAGAATAATCTTGACAACATCAAGGATTATGCTCACCAAAGGAATTTGCGATTTCATGATTCCCTCCTCAAACAAACAATTATTTTGTCTTCACAACATGCAAGGGATTTATCAAGATAACCGCATGGAGTATATGTATGGAGACACATGCCATCATCATTATTGGAAAAACAATTGATTGATGGCAGGATATAGTGGTAAGATGGAAGAAAAGCATAATCCAAGTCACATTCCCCCACACCCTCCCAATTTTTGCAATATTCATTTTCGTAACATTCAACATAATTCAGGCTCCCATCAGGATAATAGCCAACACAAGAGCCATCTTCATAATTTTGGAGGACATTCTTGAATAAATTTTCACATTCTGCTTTTGTTTCAACATGGGAAGACGTATAACAGGAAATGCAATCACTATAAAACGGGCCTTTATAACATTCTTTGTTATGGCAATTATTGTCAAACCAATCCACAGGACCAAGAGGAACATAACAATTCGAGGATATGCAATCATATTCTTTTGGGGCAACAAAAGTGAAAAAGGACGGCTGGCCACTGGAAGACCTCGTACTCACCCTATAATCATAATCCATATAACAATCCTCCAACATTTGTGAAATCTGATAACCTGTATTATAATCAACCCAATCCAAATAAGAAATGATCATCTCAACATGGCCTTCAAAATTGAATGGATTATCATTTGTTATTAAAACCGCCCTATCATTCTCTCCATTCGTTACAAACAGGACTTTCAAATTTGTTTTAACAACATCCCCCCCTTCTTCGCTGGCAAGATAACTTTCAAAATAATTGAATAAACTGCTTGACCTATATGTATCCTCCATCTCATAAGTATAAACATAACAATCAATCACCGGGTTCTCTCCCTCAAGATAGTCCTTTCCTCCCTTACCAAAAGCATTCCAGCATGACATACTATCATAAAGTATTGTTTCTGGTATTTTTTTTGTGTCTGGATTATTTATTGAATAAACGCAGGGATTCCATCCCTCCTGTATATTGAATAACCTACCGCCAAAACCAAAAAATCCTGAAACAATGGGGGGAAGGCCTCTGAAAAAATTTTTCAGGTTTATTCTTAAAGCAGAATTAATACCAATATTAAAACCACAGGACATTGAGGGGAGGTATAAGAGGATAAGAAAAATAAAAATGACAGAAATAACTCCTATTATAATCCCAATCACAATCCAATTCATTTCCATTTTTCAATCACCATTTCAAAGACCAGGCAACATATTTATAAACATCATAACTAACAATGCCCCAAAAATAACTAAAGCAACCAAAAAACTTATCCATTTAACAAGCTCGTCTGTTATCATTGGCAATCACCACACCAAAAACCCTCCCCCATTTCCCTTTTGCATATGCCATCATTATCACATGATTGAACACATTCATCATCATCACATAATTTGGTGCTCTCAACACAACTAAATAGATTCGCAGGATTATTTTTGCTTGTATCGTCACACATATCTGTATATACAGAAGTGCAATCAACTCCCCCTTCCTGCCTGCATTTGTCAATAAGGGCGTTTTTGTAGTTATTACATACTTTTTGGGCCCTTTCGGAATCATAACAACAATCGCTCTTCCATACAGGATAATTCACACCTTCACCATAATCTTTGTAATCATACAGGGCTGCTGTATATTTATTCTCACATAAACCATTGTTCAGGTGCGCACCCATATATGTAAATAGTGCATAAAGGGATAGGCCAGCAACTATCAACCCCAAAATTATTGAGAGCATTTCCACTTCCATTTTTAACCACCCAAAACACTTGTAACTCCTACCGCGAGCCTTGCAAGACCGCCCAGAATAAGGGTCATCATTGATGTAACAAGAGAGTATATTATGACAGGTATTAATATCATTTTTGAGAGAGTATATTCAAAATAATAATGGTCACCCGGCCGTGATATATTGGCAAGCATGTAGGAAATAATGAAAACAATCTCTATTGTGTAAAGACCAACCATTATCTGAAATAAATGAAGGGGTGTTGTCTGGCTCATATTGAATAATCCCGTCAAAAAACTCATTGAGGGCACACTGCCAACCTGATTTGTTGTTCCAAGGAGGTCTGAAAGTGAGGTTATTCTCTCAGATAAAATCCCAAGCACCATTGTTATTAATGCTGTCATGCCAACAACAATACCGCTTATTATCGGGCTCAAAAAAGCAACCTGAAAATGCATTGATGA
>CAZTVD010000058.1:0-4104 GCA_964616955.1 Candidatus Woesearchaeota archaeon | reverse complement strand
AATTATAATTTCAGATTCCCAGAAAAACAGGCTCAGGAATTACATTATAGACAATATTGATGAAGTGCAAGAAGCAATCGCCTATTACAAGGAAAAAATGGGCTTGCACGCATTATTGGGAGAAAAATAATAAATCTGTAAGGAGATTATAAAAAAGATGGAAAAAAAATTCTATTATATAAATGATGGAAGATATATTTTTATGAGGTTCAACACTTCTGCTTTTGGCTCAAAATGGTGCGGTTTATGGAAAGGGACAAGAAAACTAATGGAATATTATGCAATAAAAATAAATAATGAGTGGCTTGGACCACATAATTGTTACAGGTTTTTGAGAATAAACAACATGGCAAAACACTGGTTCAAAACAAAGGAATTTGATGTGAGTGAAAAAGTTGTTCTTGGCAACGGGCTCACAATAGAAATAAATGTGAGGAGCAGGGAGGAAAAAAAAGTCAGGGTTGGAATGGAGGTTGGAGTTAATATAAGGGAAAGGGAGGAAAATGCGCATGAGAGAAGATATGAAACAAATGGAGAAAAGGAAATTGCAGTATCGAATGAAAAAGGTTCTTTGAAATTTGGAAGGGGGGCTTTTGAAAAGAGAGAGGAGTACAAAAAACATTTTCCTGGGAATTACCACGAGTGGGACTGGGTTGAGGGGGAGCAGAGCGTTTTTGTTCCTGGGATTATATGGCAAGAAGGAATGTCAAAGAAAAAAGGCTCTCTTTTCAAGTTTTATATTGTAAAACCAGCACAAAAATCAGGACACAAGGGTTTTTTTCAGGAAAAAAGGGGGTTTTTTGCAGGAATCCCATGGTTTTTGCAGGTATGGGGCAGGGACTCGGGGTTTGTAATACCCGCGTATACTGATATGAAAAAATATAAATGGTCAAGAAATGCCCTTGAAATTCTTGCATCATACGAAAAAAATGGGAGGATTCCAAACTACATTGAAAATGAAATAAATTACAACAGCATTGATGCTGGCGCATTGTTCGTGATTGCGTGCGAACATTATGTGAAAAAAAGCAGTGACAGGGAGTTTGCAAAAAAAATGGAGAACACAATAAACAACATATTGAACAGCCAAGAATATGGGTTGATAAAATCAAATGCAAAAGAAACATGGATGGACTCGGAAAACAGGGAGGGTTATAATATTGATGTGCAGGCAGTATGGGCTGCAGCATATAGTGCAGGATACAGGTTATATGGAAAAAAGGAGTGGGGAGGGAAATACGAATTCTTGAGAAAAAAAATAAACAAAGATTTCTGGGACGGAGAGTATTTTAGGGACAACCTTGAAAACAATAAGAGAACTGCAAATCCTGTTTTTTCTCTTTTTTTTGGTTTGATAGATAAAATAAAAGCAGAAAAATGCTTTGAAATACTTGAAGGGGAAGAGTTCCTCACACCGCGGGGGTTGAGGAGCGTTTCAAAAAAAGACTCCTCATATAACCCTGCTTCTTACCATAATGGAATGGTGTGGGGATTGCTGACAGGCATGCTTGCTTATGCAGAGAGATTGTATGGAAGGAGGGAAAAAGCAAAGGAAATACTGAGAATAATAAAAAACAACAAAGGACTTCGCTGTGTGGGCGGGATTGATGAGGTTTATGACGGCGAAACAGGAGAGCCAAGGGGGTGCTGTTCGCAGGCATGGTCTGAAATATGGGAAACAAGAATCAATTCGGAGTTTTAGAAAATAAACGCCTTCTCTTTGCTAAACCAATTTGAGCATTTTAAATATCAAAACCAATAAAAAACCTGAATTAATTCTAAAAGCATGTCTGACATAAACCTGTGTTTTGAAGTGCATCAGCCAATGAGGTTAAGACCATATTATTATAAGCACAAAAGCAATGATCTGGTGGAGAAATATTTTGACAGCATAAAAAACAGGGGCATTTTGAGAAGGGTTATTGACAAGTGTTACATGCCTGCAAACAACATAATTTTGAGAAATCTTGAGAATTTGAAAGATTTTAAGGTCACTTTCTCCATCAGCGGCGTTCTACTTGACCAGTTTGAGAGATATTTTCCTGAAATGATTGATTCCTTCAAATGGCTTGCTGATACAGGGCAGGTTGAGTTTCTGGGGCAGACATACTACCACTCCCTTGCATCATTGTACAATGATACGGATGAATTTATAGAGCAGGTGAAAGAACACTCAGAAAAAATAAAAGAATTATTTGGAAAAAAACCTATGATTTTTGAAAATACTGAGTTCATTTACAACAACAAAATAGCACAAACAGCGGAAAAAATGGGATTTAAGGGCATATTCATGGAGGGCATAGAAAGGGTTATGGGGTGGAGAAGCCCGAATTACCTCTACCATCCCCCAAAACACATGGCTGAAAAAATAAAAATACTTGTGAGAAATTACAGGTTGAGCGATGATATTGGGTACAGGTTTTCAGCGCATTGGTGGGACCAATTTCCTCTTTTATCAGAGAAATATGCAGCATGGCTTTCAGCCACACCAGGGGATTTGATAAATATTTTTATAGATTATGAAACTTTTGGGGAGCACCACTGGCCTGAAACAGGAATCTTTGGGTTCCTCGGGCAGTTACCTCATGAAGTTTTAAAATATCCTCATTTAAAATTCACAACCCCTTCTGAAAGTGTTGAAAAATTTCCATCAAGGGATGTTATTGATGTTTTTGAACTTGCCTCAATAAGCTGGGCTGACATGGAAAGGGATGTAAGTGCTTGGCTGGGAAATGAGATGCAAATGCATGCATTTGAGCAGATTAAGTCCCTCGGACCAATTATAAAGAAAAAAGGGGACAAGAAATTGCTGAAACTATGGAGGTATCTACAGAATTCAGACCATTTGTATTATATATGCACAAAATACTGGGGGGACGGGGATGTGCATAAATATTTCTCTCCTTATGAAACACCAGAAGACGGCTTCAAAACAATAATGAATGTTGTCAATTTTCTGAAATCGCAGCTTTGATTTTTTTATTTCCCCAATCAACATTATTATACTCTTCAATAACTTTTTTATAGCAATCCACCATGATGTCTGTATTCTTGTTCCAATCAAATCTCTCATAAACTGTTTTCAAGCCATTATTAATGAGGTGCTTTGCATACACCCCATCCCTCAATATTTTCTTAACACCATATGCAATGCTGTCGCTGTTTTCCCTCCATGCCTTGAATCCATTTACATCATGCCATATTGTGTGGTGCATGCCCCCAACATCAGCAGCAACAACAGGTGTCCTTGCACACATTGCCTCCAGAGGCACCAAGCCAAAAGGCTCATGCCTTGACGGAACAACAACAACATCAGCCAATTGAAAAAGGCATTTTACAGTATAATCATCAAGATAACCCGTAAAATAAAATTTGTGCCCTATGCCCATCCAGTTTGCCAAATCAGTGTATCTCATCCTCTCAAATCCCTCCCCAACACAAACAAACTTTGTGTTTGGAAATTCAGACAGAATTGAAGGGGCAGCCCCCACCAATATATCGCATCCTTTTTGTGGGAACATTCTCCCCACATACAGGACAATCCTCTCAAAAGGTGCTGCAAACCTGTTCCTTATGCCCCAATAATCAAAATCAAAACTATATTCCCATGGGTTAATTCCTGGTGGTATAACCCATATCTTGTCCTCCGGGACCCCAAAAATGTCCTGCAATTCCCATTTCATATAATCAGAGAGAACAGTTACTTTCCATGACTCGTAGGTAAGCCTGTATTCCATCTCGTTTATAAGGTGGATTCCCTGCCCCTTCCCCCACCTTCCCTGCTCAGTGGCATGTATTGTTGAAACCAAAGGGGTTTTGTAGGATTCCTTGGCAAACAGGGCAGGCATTGTGCTCATCCAATCATGGGCATGGATTATATCAAAATCACCATATTGCCTCCATACCTCTGTTATCTTCTTTTTCATAAAAAAATTCATTTGAAGGACCCATGAGATAAAATCACTGCCCAGCGAATCTACTTTGAACCTGTGCACATAAACTCCCTCCATAACCTCCATTCCATCCTTTGGTCCCGGGCAAATAACATGAACTTCCATTCCCTTGCCAACAAGGGCTTTTGTCAAACCCAACAGATAAGTGGCT
>CAZTVD010000057.1:0-4123 GCA_964616955.1 Candidatus Woesearchaeota archaeon | reverse complement strand
TTAACCCAAATTTTCCTTGCAAATCTCCCTGGAACCCTGCAATGCCTCACAACACCATCCACACACCTCACATACATCTTCCTGCAACCCAACAATCTCTCCACAATACCTATTACTTCTTCCCCTCTTGGCAATCTTGCTCTGAATTCCTGTTCTTCCATAAATACAAGAAAAAACATCCATTTAAAAAAGATTTTATTCGAGCATCAGAACAACCTGTGCGTGCGGGGTTCCCTCTATGTTCTTCGTTTCTTCTTTTGCCACAATCCCCATTGAAACCAATTTTTCAACACAATTCTTCCCAACAGCATTTATTATTGTGGCTTTTTCAAGCATTTTCTCTATTTCTTCTTCTCCCACAATACTTTCTCCATAAAACCTCGGGTTAATAAAAAAATAATCCCCCAATTTTTTCCCAAGAATCTCCCTGTCAGAAATAGCGAGGATAACCTCAATTCTTCCAGCAACATCTACTTCATGTATTTTGGCCACAAATTTCATTTTATGCTCCTTACAGGTCTTCTTGCCCCGCAGGCAGTGCATTTTAATATGGTATGCCTGTCCTCTTTCAATAATTTTGTATCCGGTTTCCCGCATTCCTTGCAGAGCACAAATTCCTCCACATATTTCTCTATTTTGCTGTTTATCTGGGAATTGCTGAACCTGCCAATGAACTCAGCGCTCTGTTCTGACAGAACCCCATTTGTTGCAAGTTCCCTGTCAAAGAATTTCATAAGGTGTTTTTTGTCCCTGTTTAGTGTTTGTGCTATTCTTGAGAAATTTGTGATTATTGTCCTGTTTCCCTGAATGTTTGAAATTGCTTTTGGTATCTCGAACCTTGATTTCTCTACAATTTCTTTTGGTCTCTGCTCCATTGCCCTTTTCAGGAGTTCCTCATATTCCATTCACAACACCTTATACCTTCTGTGCCTTGGTTCATATATAAAACCATCCTTTAAAAGATTATATAATACTGCTTCCACATCCTCTCTCCTCATGTTCAGCTCTTTTTCTATATCCTCAAAACTTGCTCCTTCCCCCTTGTCAAGCCCCCTTATTTTTTCAAGTATTTCCTCCTTTCCTTCTTCCATACTCATTTTTCTCTGTTTTTTTGGTATCATTGTTTCCAATTTTCTTAGATAATAGAAATTCGGGTCATTTATCCTTCGTATTATTTCAGGGGAGATATAAACCTCATCCCCGTATTTTTTTATTTTTCCTATTGCATCTGCAAAATCCCCCTTTTTCATTTTTTTTATTGTTCCAATGTCCTCCTTGAATGCCTTTATTCTTATAGAATCTGTTTCATCATCCAATACAATAAAGCCATAATTCCCATCTTCTGAAAGGTATTTCTGCACAACCGTCCCAACAATCCTCACCTTTGTTATTTCCTCTCCTCTGATTGCTGCTTTTTCCCCTTTCCATTCTGCTGCTTTTAAATCACTTATGTTATACTTTATGGCTGTTGCTCTCTCCATCATTTTAATCTCCTTATCTGCCCGTGCTTTGGCTCAAATATTTCCCCTTCCCTTTTCATCTTGTCTATTATTTCCTCCACTTTTTCCTTTTCAAGACCTTCTTCCTCTGCCTCTTTTATTATTTCCTCTATTGGTATTGTCTCTCCGAACCTGTCCTCCAATTCTGCAATAATTTTCCTCACACTTATTATCCTGCTTCTTTGTGTTGCAGTTATTCCTGTCACAATCCTGTCTATGTCAAGCTCCCCTGTTTCTGGGTCAACACCCACCTTTTTCAAATAGTATGTTACAAGCTTTATTGCCCTTCTTGCATCCTCCTTTGTAACCTTTTTCCTCAACTGCACCCTTGCACTTGCTTCGCTCAGCCTTATCAAACCTTCCAGTTGTCTGGGGGATATAGGGATGGGTCTTAATGCGTCCTCCCCTGACCCGCCCTTGTTCCTCAAATTTACATAAAATTCCTTGATTTCCTTTATTGCTTCTTCTGTAAGCACTGGCTCTATTTTTTTTGCATATGCTATGTATTTTTTCATTATTTCTGGCTCTATGTCCGGCTTTCTCCTTTCAGGGTCTTTTGTTGTTTCAAGCACATAAGCAGCAATTTTTTCGTCATTTTCCCTGTTTGGTATGTCCTTCATCACAAAAATCAAATCAAACCTGTTTATGAGCGTGGCAGGCAGGTCTATCTGGTCAGCTATGGTGGAATAAGGGTCAAACCTCCCCAATTTTGGGTTTGCAGCTGCAAGCACAGAACTTTCTGCCCTGAGAGTTGCCTGTATGTTTGCTTTTGCTATGCTTATTGTCTGCTGCTCCATTGCCTCGTGCATTGCTACCCTGTCATCCCTGTTCATCTTGTCAATTTCATCAATACAGCATATCCCTCCGCCTGCAAGAACAAGGGCTCCTGCTTCAAGGGCCCATCCCCTGAGGAATTCATCTTTAACAACTGCAGCAGTCAGCCCTGCGCCTGTTGCCCCTTTTCCCGAGACATATCTTGCTTTTGGGGCAGATGCTGCCACATATTTCAATATCTGTGATTTGGCAACCCCGGGGTCTCCCACAAGCAGCACGTGTATGTCCCCTCTGGATACTGTTCCGTCAGGTCTTTTTTTCCTCACACCCGAGAACATCTGGAGTGCAATTGCCTCTTTTATTGTTTCATACCCCCATATTGTGGGGGCTATTGAATTTACAAATTTGTGGTATATTTTTGGGTCTTTTGACAATTTTTTTATTTCTTTCAGGTCTTCATCTGTAATATCAATTTCCCCATATTCCTTTTCAAGCATTTCTATATTATTTGCTTCAATTATGAGATCAAATCTTGTTGATTTGCTCCCACCCTTAAGGACCAATGGCACCTCCTTCAATATTCCTATCAACCTGACTTTTGAGCCAGGAGCAGTTTTTTTCACTATAAGAGGGTCTACCAAATCATCCTGCAAAAATACAGATATCCTCTTTGGCTGCTCCCCTCCTTCAAGCATTTCAGGGATTTCCTCCAAAACCAACCTCTGTGTGTCCACCATTTTCTTTTCCTTTACATCAAATTTACCTGTTCTTCCGCAGTTTGGGCACCTTTTTGGCTCTTTGATTGTTCTCGTGTTCTGCTTTACTTCTATGAGCATATTGCAACTCGGGCATTCAAAAACAATTATTGCTGAAACAGGTCTCACATCGCTTGCCTGCCTTACAAGCCCGTCAGTTACAATGAGCTTGTTCAGGTGCTTGCTCCTTATGTCCTTTATTTTGACATGGTTTGTTTCAGCAATATTCCTGAGTCTTGGTTTCAGGCCAGTGTCAGTAAATTCTAAAAGAACGCTCTCAAATGTTTCAA
This sequence comes from Candidatus Woesearchaeota archaeon, assembly GCA_964616955.1. GTDB lineage: Archaea > Nanobdellota > Nanobdellia > B33-G15 > B33-G15 > CAZTVD01. Next base: position 805 of record CAZTVD010000057.1, on the reverse strand, counting down.
AGAATTCGTCAGGGCTGTCAAGTGCAAGGTCAGCTATTTCAGGGTCAAAAGAATTTATGTCCTCATAATCTATCTCCAGGCTTTTTTTTCCTTTTTCTATGGCTTTGACTAATTTTTCATAGTACTGCTTTTCTACAAATTCCTTTATCCTGTTCCTTATCTCATCATCCATTTCCCATTATCTCTTTCAATGTCTTTACAAGACCGCTTATTGCTTTTTTTATCTCCCCCTCATTTTTTGCACCAGTACAAACAATTTTCCCTGTTCCGAATAAAAGGAAGGTTATGTGGGATTCAGGCACTTTGTAAACAAGGCCCGGAAATTGTTCTGGTTCGTATTCTGCTGTTTTGAGCTTAAAAGCAAGGTCAACAAGATTGAGTTTCACCCCAATGTCCCCGCTTGCAACAACATTCTGTATTGTTATGTCTGGTTTCTGGGTAAATTTTATTCCCACTTTTTTAAGGGCTTTTGTCACAAGTTTGACTGCCTCGCCCACCCTTTCCTCAGATTTTGCGCCAGTACAAACAATTTTCCCTGTGCTAAAAACAAGGGAGGTTATTTTTTCCTCATAAAATCTCAAAACAAGGCCCGGAAATTGTTCTGGGTTGTATTCAGAAGTTTCTATTTTTCTCGCAACTTTTTCGAGAGGGATTTCAGCGTGGAGGTCCGCGCTGGCAACAACATTTTCTATTTTATATTCTTTTTTGAACATCAAGAATCACCTGTTTATAAATAGGATAGTAAATTATTTAAGCTTTCAAACGAAGCAGAGGAAACAAAGGTTATATAGAACGTCCTATAATA
>CAZTVD010000056.1:0-4248 GCA_964616955.1 Candidatus Woesearchaeota archaeon | reverse complement strand
TCATATGGTAACATATTTTAAAACCAGCATTTTTTGCAAGAGTGGTCGCTTTTTTTACTTCTTTTATACCGTGCCCTCTTGAAACCTTTTGCAGGATATCATCGTATACTGTTTGTACCCCCATTTCAATTCTTGTCCCGCCCATCTCAAGCATTCTATTTATCTCCTTTTTTCCGCAATAATCCGGTCTTGTTTCAAAAGTAATCCCTATACACCTTATTTTGCTTTTTTCATTATTTTTCTGTATTTGTTCAAAACTCCTTCCATCTTTTTCACCATAAAACTCGTTCATTGCTTGGAGACATCTTTTTACAAACCATTTCTGATATCTGTATGGAAAGGAGGGGAATGTCCCGCCCATGACAATCAATTCTATTTTTTGTGGGTTATGCCCTGCTTCAACATATTGCTTAAGCCTGTTTTTTACCTGTTTATAGGGGTCATAATTATTCATTTTTGCCCTTCTTGCAGCAGGTTCTAGTCCGGTGTAACTTTGCGGGGAGTTGTTGGCAGGACCTCCTGGGCAATAATCGCATTTTCCATGGGGGCATGGAAATGGTTTGCTCATAACTGCTACAACACTCACTCCTGAAAGCATCCTTGTGGGTTTTTTCATATTTTGAAAAATTTGGAAATACATATAAACATTGACATAGGTGTGTTTTTATGCTATCCGTATTGCAGAGGAGGGCTTTTGCTCTTTTGATTGATGCTCTTGTTTTTTATTTTCTTGCTTTTGTTCCTTTTTTTGCAAGTCTTCTCTTTTCTATAGGGGTTTATGATATTAATCTGGAAATGTTTGAAAACCCACAAATTGCAATGGCTATGGAATATTCTTTTATAATGCTTTTCCCGCTTTTTTTCTTTTTTAAATCCTTTTTTGAATATGCTCTTTCCCAAACCCCTGGAAAGATGTTTTTAAGGATAAGAGTGAGTGGAATTAATAGTTTCAAAAAAAGTTTGTTGAGAAATATCTGTTTTTTGTTTCCTTTGGTTTTTATTTTTGACCTGTTCCCTATGGTTTTTTCCAATCAAAGATTTTTAGAAAAGTTTTCAAATACAGAGGTGGTAGAAGACAAGGAGATGGGAAATGAATAAAGAAATAAAGATGTTTTCATATATGCTTGGATTTTTTTTATTTGCATCTGTTTTGGGTTATTCTATGGGGTTTTATTTTAAAATATCCAGTTCAAATATTGCTGTTATAAAATTAGAGGGCGAGATAAGCCCATATGGTTATGGAAATGCCAATTCAGATGACATCATAGAATTAATCAAATCTGCTGAAACCAACCCAAATATAAAGGCAATCATTCTTGCAATAAATTCGCCCGGTGGTTCTGTTGTAACAACACAGGAAATTGTTGATTATGTAAAAAAATGTTCAAAACCTGTTGTTGCATGGATAAGGGCTATTGGAACGAGTGGTGCTTATTGGATTGCTTCTTCTGCTGACAAAATAGTTGCCAGCCCCCTTTCAATAACAGGTTCCATAGGCGTTTCTGCGTCCTATCTTGAATTTTCAAAGTTATTTGAGAAATATGGCATAACCTATGTTAATTTATCCTATCCGTCCCAAAAAGATATTCTCTCCCAATACAGAAACATAACAAAAGAAGAAAAGGAATACATGTTTCATATACTCAATACGACTTATTGGTATTTTGTTTCTGATGTTGCAGAAAACAGGAATATGAGTATATCCTATGTCATAAATAATTCAAGAAATGGAACAATTCTGTTGGGTTTGGATGCTTATAAAAAAGGATTTGTGGATTATATGGGAGGTTATGACAAAGCAATAGGAATAGCGAGTGAACTTGGCAACATTGACAATCCAAAAGCGGAATATTTTGAGAAAACTGTTTCTCTGTTTGATTTTCTTTCTTTTGCCATGAGTTTTGATAGAGTATTTGGATTGGAAAAAGTAGAATTAAAGACATGATGTGGTGAGGGCTGACAGACCGCCCCCTTTTCTCAAATTTTTTCAAATGCTTTTGTGAGGCTATTTGCCATCATTGGGCTGTTCATCCATATTGCTGTATCATAGTTGGGGTGAACTTCCTCAAAGTCCTTTAGCATTACAACAACATCGCTGTTATCAATAACAACAAACCTTCCTGCGTTTTCCCGTAATTTTTTGAATTCGACCATTTTTTTCAATTCTCCCAAAATGCTAGTATCCTTGACAGGAGCAGCAATTTTCACTTTTATTCCTCTTTTATTGGCGCTCATTATTGCTTTTTTGAGAGTGGGCAGTTTGTCGTTAATTGCTTTTTCAGTTGTTACAATCACCACTTCCTTTTTTGCGTTTTTTATAAGACTTGCCAGATGATTCAATAAATTGCTTCTGCCCTTTATTATCCCAGAATATTCATTTGGTTTCATTAATTTAATCCCATTAGAATATAATTCCTCGAGTTTTTTCATTAGCGGGGTTTCTTTAACAGTTTCCAGCCTCTTTATCCTCAACTTCTTTTCCTCTTCAACATAATTCTTTGCCCTTTCTATAACTTCTTCTGGTGGAATTGCCATGTATCTTATGGGCTTTCCAAGCTTCATTATCACAAATCCCTTTTTTTCCAGACTTTCAAGAATGTCATAAGCTCTGCTTCTTGGCACATCACCAATTTCGCTTAATTCACCGGCAGTACTCACGCCCCTTGACAATAAAGCTGTCCATATTTTGACTTCGTATAAATTGAGTCCAAAATATCTTCTTAATTCCATCAATGTGTCCTGATCAACTATCAAAGCCCATCACCACTATTAAGTATTTTAATCACTTTACTTAAATATCTTTCTTTAATATTATTTTCACTCATAAGTAACAACTTAAAAATACCCTTTATTAATTTTTTGGTTCATGTATATTTATACAATATACTAAAATATATATCTCTAAGTATAATATATTATATAAATAAAGTTAGAAGATTATTTATTGGGCATTTAACTTACACAGTTTGGGCGAACTGTGAGTTTGTGTTTCATTTGTATGGACTTGGGCTAGTCACATTTTTCTACATCGTAATGTTTGGGCGAAACATTACTCATTTTCTTAGAGGGAAATATTCGCTCCGCAAATAAATACTTTTCGGAGCAAAGAAAAAAAGGAGGGGGTGCCTTAAATGGACTTCATTGTCAAAAACGCTTTACAAAGCACACAAGGCTGGGACCTTGAAACCGGGCTTGCTGCCCAAGCTAAAATAAAAGTTATTGGTGCTGGTGGGGCTGGAAATAATATTGTTGATTGGCTCTATCAGAAGGGAATTGTTGGAGCAGAAGTTATTGCTGTTAATACTGATAAACAGCATCTTGATGCTCGTTCTGCTGACCAGAAAATATTGATTGGTAGGGAATTAACTAGGGGTCTTGGTGCAGGAGGATTTCCAGAAGTTGGAGCTCAGGCAGCACAGGAGAGTTCGCAAGAATTGAAAGAAGCCCTTAAAGATACTGATATGGTGTTTATATGTGCTGGCATGGGCGGGGGGACTGGAACTGGCTCTTCTCCTGTTATAGCGCAAATGGCAAAAGATATGGGGGCTATAGTCATAGGCGTTGTAACAATGCCGTTTAATATTGAAAAAGCAAGAGTGGAGAGGGCGGAGATGGGGCTTCAAAAATTGAGAAATGCCTGTGACACAGTCATTGTTATTGATAATAACAGGCTAGTTTCAATTGCTGGTTCTCTCCCAATACAGCAGGCATTTGCTGTTGCCAATGAGCTTATTTCCACCATGATAAAGGGCATAGTGGAAACAATAGCCATACCATCGCTTGTTAATCTTGATTTTGCTGATGTAAAAGCAATAATGAAAAATGGAGGAGTGAGCGTTATTGGTGTGGGAGAGAGTGATTCGGACAATAAAGTTGAAGAATCTGTTAGAAAGGCCCTCCAAAATCCGCTATTGGATGTTAGTTATGAGGGAGCAAGCGGAGCGCTTATACATATAACAGGAGGTCCAGATCTGACTTTGGAAGAGGTTTCAAAAATAGGAGAGCTGGTTACCCAGCACCTTGACCCTGATGCCCAGGTTATATGGGGAGCAAGAATAGAGGAAGCAATGGCGGGAAAAATAAGGGTTATGACTATTGTGTCTGGTGTGAACTCTCCCTATGTTCTGGGACCAATGGACCACAAATCAGTTTCGCCACAGGCACAGTATGTGAGCGAAGAGTTGGGAATAAATCTGTTGAAGTGAGCACCCCCAACTACCACCCACCTTTTTTTCTTTTTTTATTATT
>CAZTVD010000055.1:0-4450 GCA_964616955.1 Candidatus Woesearchaeota archaeon | reverse complement strand
GATCATAGAAAGGGTAACAGAGATAATAAACCCCGCAATGTCAGCAGCAATCTGTGTATTTTTCAAAAATTCTCTTGTTGATTCAACATATTCCTGTGTTATGCCCCAGTCAAGCTGTGCTTCGTTATTGATTTTGTTTCCGAGTTCCCTTATTTTGTCTGGTTCTTCCAAATCGTACAATTCAAAATAAACAAGGGGAATTGATAGAGTAGGCACATTTTTTGTGAGATATTCCAGTTGGCTTCCTGATATGCTATAATAATTTTCTATACAAGTGATATAGTTGTCCTGTGAAAACTTCCTTGCATCTATAATTCCGGGAAAAACTTTTCTTTCATAAACCATTTTATCCCCTATTTTTGTGATTATTCCTGACTCATATGCAAAGCAATCAGAGGAAGTATATGCTCTGCTTGCAATTGAATTGGCAAAACTGCTTGCATCTGCCCAAGTTTGGAGGATGTTTATATCACTGAATTTTGTTGTCATGCCCATTGTCAGCATTGAAAATAATAGAATTGAAACTACTGAATTTGTTAATACAATTGGTTCAAGTTGTGATTTCATTTTTATCCTAATTTTTGGTATTCAGTATATATTCCTTTGAAATTTGCACCCATTACATTTTCTTCTTTGATGTTTTTCAAATAAACTTTTCCGTTTTCTTTTTCAGCGCGTACTTCAACATAATCATATCTTGATGGGAAATAAAATTGTTTGTTGTTTCCCGTGAATAAATTGAACTTTGGAAGTTCAACTTCTGGCAATTGAAGGCCTTCTATTCCAAAAGCACTTGCTAATGGAGAGGTTATTTTTGATCTTAATGTTATTTCAGGGTCTTCTGGAGCAAAATAATAGTTTCCCTCTATGTTTGCATAGTCATTGAACCAAGATGGCACTGGGTTGAATTCACCCAAATCAACTTCGCATAAATTTGAAAGGTCATAACAGAATATTTTGAAAGAGCCAGTCATGGATGCTTTGCTGTTTCTTATTACTTTTTCCTCACATATTTTTGTGCCATCTTTGCTTATGAACCTGCTCGGGGTGGCATAAATTCTTATTGGGTGCAAACTTTTTCCATTTTCTGAATTGCATGCCTGTTCAACATATTCCACTATTTCAGGAATGCCTGTTGGGTAATATGTGCTTGATTTGTCACATATTGTATCATACAATACTTTGTTTTTTTCGAGTATTATATCCCCATCCACAATTTTGAATGGTTTTGGGGAATAGTCTGTGAGGTTGTATGCAAGGAATTCCCTTGTGGCGCACATGTCATCTCCATTCAGGACAAATAATTTGTTCAAATCCTTTTCCTCATTTCCTGTTTTGTATGTGAGGTAAAGTGCCCCTGTTTTTCCAACAAAGAATGTGTAAGGGGTTGCTATTTGCCTGTAATCTGTTTCAAGCACTAATTGTCCGTTCAAAAAGAAATCAATGGCATCCAGAAGAGGGTTGTCATTTCCACAGGAAAGGTATCCCACAAGACCTCTTAAAAACAATCCCTTTCTTGTTCTGCTCACAAAAATTCTTGATAGGAAATCTTTTGCTTTGTCAGTCCATCCCCTTTTCACTATCTCATCCACTGCTTCAACACCCCCTGTTCTCATTGCTGTTTCGAGTGTTTCTGAAAGTGCATCCATGTATATTGCTTGCCTTTTAAAAATATCCCGCAGACCCTCCAAACCTGCTTCTTTTGCTTTCTCTGCCATCCTTATCATAAGGCCTTGGCTGTATATGTCATTGCTCTCACTTCTTATTGACTGGAATATGTCATTTTTTATTCTTTCTTTTGTTTCTCCAAGTAATATATAATATTCCTTTTCACTGAGTTCTTTCCCAGCTTTTGCTATTTCCCTTCTTGCAAGTTCCTCCGCAAAATCTTTCACTTCTCCTTCAAGGTCTCTTCCAAGCCTTTCTGAAATCCTTTTTAACGCAGCTTCTGAACCCTCTCTTGCAGCTATTTCTGCTGCTTCTTCAATTATCTCCTTTTCCAGTTTTTTTAATGTTCTTTTTTTGAGCCAGTTTTTTGGAAGAGTTAGTAATTCTTTAAGCGTGGTTCTCTTTAAACTTTCACCTTTCAATTTTGCTGTTATTGCTCCTATTAAATTGACATAAATACATGTTGTGAGGGGAAAGCCAGCCATGTAATGGTTCTGGGTGAAGGCAGCAACAGCACCAATGTTTTTTATTCTTCCTCCACCCGTACATACATATTCAAGGTTGTCTGAGTCCCACCTGCATGACCTTGGACCCGAGTAACTTATGGTTGCTTCTTCAGGGGAGGAATAAATTCCAGATAAAGCTGCTTCCATTTGGTTGGCAAAGAATTGTGCTGGCATTGAGGATTTTGTATAAAACAAGCCGATATTATTTGCATAATTCAATGACAACAACAAAAAGGCACCCGAGAATATTATGCTTCCTGCAGTAAGAATCATTGATGCCTTTTTCATTGATTTAAATAAAATAAAGAGAAGTTATTAATGTTTTTGTTGCTCTCCCATGTCTTCCTTAGGATTTTCTCATATACACCCATTTCAATACCTGGGTGTCATTTCAATAAGTCTTCCGTATTCTCTAATTTCTTCATCTGTTGCTGTCCCCGCCAATATTTTTTTCTCTAATTCGTCCTTCTTAGGTCGGAGCATATCGCGTATTTTTTCTTTCTTTCTAAATTCCCTTATCTCTTCCTCTGTCATTTCCCAGCCAGAGGAGCTGGGTTCACACATCTCTCCCCTTTTCCCTCCCAGCACTGCAAATTCAACTATTTTCTCATCAATATCTCCAATCGCTGCTTTCAGCACCATCATTTTCCCCAATGGAGAGCTCTCCAAAAATCTCTTCAAATCTTCTGGACTGGTTTTTCTTTCAGTCAGCGAATCAATATATTCTCCAATAGGGAAAGCCATTACAACAGACTCCTCCCCTCCAGGAACTTCTTTGGTTTCTTCTATAAAATAGTGGAATAATATTGCCCTTTCCATCCCGTATTTCCCCATGTGATGGCTTATTTCATTTATCAGTTTCACAGCTTTTTTCCTGTCTTTTTCCTCAATCTTTCCTGTTTCAGTATTATACATACTTAATTCTCTCAGGTAATATGCTCCCACATCCTGCCATATTGCTGCTTCAAGATTGGACATAGCTATTCCAGGTCTTTCTTTTATGCCTCTTATAATTGTTTCTTGCATTTCCCATATTCTGGAAAAATATTCTGCAAGTTTTTTGATTTCCCCTGCATATTTTGTTTTGCTTTTCTTTCTTAAATCGCCAACCGCCCTATATACAATATCTCTGTTTGCTTTCAATGCTTTTTCCAGTTCTTTTTCAAAATTTTTTCCGTCAAGTGGCTCCACCCTGCTTTTTAATCCCAGTTTTTTGCCAAAAAACTCACCATATAATTCTTTGTTTATTTCATAAAACAACTTGTCCCTTTTCTTATCTTTCATGTCCTTCAGTTTTTTGACAAGACCGTTTAATGTGCTGTAGTATGCTTCTCCAAATCTTTGAGGAGTATAGTCTTCTTGGAGAAATCCTCTCAATGCTCCTTCCAAATTCCCCTCTCTCAAAAGCCCATCCAGACTTTCCTGGGATGAACTTATAACAATACTCTTTTTTTCTCTAGAAAGTATGCCCATTACTTCACCACCCCATTTTTTTCATAACATCCCATATATTTAATCATTTGTTTACTACTCAATAGTTTAAAATTAAAAATGTTTTTTAAAAATCTTATGGTTTTTTTGGAAGATACTTATTTTCCCCTTAGAATCTGCTTTATTTTATCAAGAAAATATGAACTTGGTTTTTTGTTATTTGTGTTTGCTTTCGAATTGTCTTCAAAAATCATCTCAATTGTTTCTCTGGATATTGTTCCTTTTTCCTTCATATCTTTTTTTGCTTGTTTGTAATATTCCATGAATTTTTTGTAATCTGCTTTATTTTTAATCCTATTTTTTGATTTTCTATTTTTTTTGTATTTCTCGTAGAATTCTAATATTTTTTTGTGAAGTGAAAAACTTCCAATTTTATATTTTCTATAATATTCCACTATTGCCTCCTCTATACATAATCTTTTGTTGATGATAATATTTGTTATTACGCAGTCGTATGCATTTCTATGCCATATTATCATTTACCTACCCACCTTTCCAAAACCTTAGAGTATAATGAACAAATTTCATTATAAGTGCCAATATATTCTTTCGGGACTTTACGTTCAAAAAAAACAATATTTATCTTGGAATTAGTTTTTGGATTAACTTCTTTTACATATGCTAACCATGCTAGATACTTCTCTGTTTTTTTTGCACTTATTTTTTCAAATTTCACTTTTTGCATATCTTGTAAAAAGTCATTTATACTTTTCATCCAATCATTCACTAAATCCTCATCATTTTTTAGCATGAGGTAGTCGGCAATAACCCTGTCTTTAATTAAT
>CAZTVD010000054.1:0-4479 GCA_964616955.1 Candidatus Woesearchaeota archaeon | reverse complement strand
TTGATGAAGAAACCATTAAATATTACTTGGAAGCAGGAAGGATTGCTAAAAAAGTATGCTCTTAAGCCTGTCCTACGGCAAATCCTTGCTGAAATGGGGGAGATGGACAAGGTTTCATGGATTCCAAGTGATACCTTGGTGGATGCAGATGTTGAAGAAGCATGGAAAACATTTGGGATAGTTTACAGGGGAAAGCAAATTAATAAATTTTGGGTTGATAATTAATCACTTGCCTTTGAAATAGATTGGTGTTGGGCAAATTATAATAAACAAAATATATCTAAAATAATTAACTTCAATGAATATAAATCCTTTTTAATAAAAAAGGGAAAAACAAAAACATGGATGCTTTGCCACAATTGACATTTAATGAGGATGTGGCAAAGCTTTCTGTATCTGATGTTGCAAGAATCGGGTTTATCAATGGCGTTAGTATTGGTACAGAATATTCCGGGGATGTAGAAGCACTTTTAAAATATTGGAAGGAAACAGGTGTGAATGTTGGCATTGTTCTTGGGGACATATTGTATATAGACCAAAAAAGGCATTCACATAAAAAAAATGAAAGGGCACAATTAGTGGAAGATATAGACAACCCAAATGAAAAAAGGATTGGAGAAATTGCTGAAAAACATGACCTCTCTTTTTCAGGGGATTATTATTTTATTCCTGGAGAAGTGAAATTTGATGAATTAATCAAAAAACTGTCTTCTGCTTTTAAAGATAATGAAATCCCCCTTGTAGGTGTTCTTGGTTCAAGGGAATATGATATCCTATCGTGGCTTGTTAATGAGGAAGTAAGGGATGAGACATATTCAATGAGAGCAAAAATAAAACATCTCATAGATGAACTTGAGGACCAAATTGATGAATTAAGTGCAAGAAAACTGGAATTGAATAAAGGGCACCCCTTAAAAAGAAGTTTGGCTCAGAAGATAAGGTGGAAAAGAAAAGCAATAGAAGACCTTTCTGTTCTTCTTGGACAGACAATAATGACCAATTTCTCAGATGAAAGGAGGAAGGAAATATGGAAGAAAAAAAGGGGGTATTTAATCAGTTCTCTGGAAGAGGCAATTCCACACTTAAAAATTGTCTCCCCGAGCATAGGTGAGATGATTGTTGAAATAGGCGAGGAGAAATTTCCTGTGATGTTCTCATACGACTTTTCAAAGTTGTATTTTTCAAGGGGATTGGTGAAATTAAAACAAGTTGCTTCACAAATAGCAAAAAATGACCATAATCCGCCTTTTTTGATGGTGCAAGGGGGGGACTTTTCCCTTTTTGAAGCCACTTCAATCAGGGCTGACGAGTATTCCCCCTCAATGTTTTATGGCCATAAGATTTTCCCACCAAAAAATGGAGGGCACAAATATATCCATTTGAGACAGATTTCACCCATGCTAGACGTATCTGGTCTGGAGAAACTACTCACAGAATTTCCAAAAATTCCTGACAAAAAACTTACAAAAATAAAGGAAGGGTTTTGCGGGGCAAGTGTTGTAGAGATAAGAAGGAATGGGTTGATAATTGATGAGCTTTTGTTCCCCCAATATCTTGAAAATTTAAGAGAGAATAAGGCAGAGATAACCGAAGATTTATTTTATGGGTTGTTGCATGGAGACGAACATTTTGGGGATTCTTTCATTGCCATGCCCCAGGATGGATATCTCCCCTGGGTTGCTCTTTTTTATAAAAATATTGGCAAAGTTGCAGAGGAATTGGGGATTACCCTATCCTTCTGCGACAACCTTGGCGATTTACTGAATGGGGGGAATTATCCAAGCTGGCAAACAGTCAATCCTCTCCATGTCCCTGCCTATAGTATCCCTGACTATGTTGAAGAATTGAGGCAAAAACTGAAAAAAGAAGGAAAGACATCGGAAGATATTGATAAGGCGGTTAATATAGCTCTTATAAGAAATGCAATGATTGCACCAATGCCCGACATAGGAGAGCAAATTGGAATGCACAGAAAGTATACAGAGAAGTACTTGTTTTACAGGCAGTTCGTGGAGGGTGCAGACAAAATAGGATTGCTTGGTCCTGTTATTGTTTTTAATCAGGGAAACCATGAGAAAAAAACATTTATGGAGGGGAAAGGAATTGTGGATTATCATCCACTTGAAACAATTGTTTCAAGCGTAAAACTTGCTATAGATGATGAAAGAGTGCTTTATCCGAAGTTTGGGAGGGATTCAATAGCACATATTGAGAGGGCAATACCCAATGGTTACAAATATACTTTTTATGAAAGGCACAAACAGGTTTATTCGGGTGTTCCGGACCTTATATCTGCCATGAAAAAAGCCACTGCCTCAAGAGGAGAATTAGTGGACATAAGTGTGCAGGGGCATGCACATATGGGCTATTTTGGAGCAGATAGAAGGACATTATATCTTGTTACAAGAAGCATGCAGGATAGAAATGAATTTGGAGAGAATAAAAACCTTCAATTGCCAAACATTGGCGTTGATATACTTGGTCTGCCCACCAGCGGTTTTGCTTATGGTCCTGTAAGAAGGATAGATATGGATACGTATTATTTAAGTAAACTGCTAGGGATTAAGTGAAGGTAAATTATTTAAAGCAACTTAATATTTTTTAATTGCTGCACCCGTATTGAGTTCTGAGGTAGATAGATTTAAAAATAAACGACAATTGAGAAAGGAATATGGCACACAAAATAGGGAGGAGAAAGGCACCAAGAAGGGGTAGCCTGCAGTATTGGCCAAGAAAAAGGGCAAAGAGACCCCATGCAAGGGTAAGAAACTGGAAAAATGGGCTTGCTTTTGCAGGGTATAAGGCTGGAATGACGCATGTTATTGCAATAGACAACAGAAAAACATCTCCAACCAAAGGCGAGAAAATAGCAATTCCTGTCACAATCATTGAAGTTCCGCCACTTTTTGTTGCAGGAATGAGATTTTATAAGAACAACAAAGTTGTCGGAGAAGTGTGGGCTGAAAAACTTCCCAAAACAATTGAGAGAAAAATAAAGAACATTTTGAACAGCAAAAAGAAAAAGGAAAGAAAAAAAATAGAAGATTTTCAGGATTATGACTATGTAAGGGCAATAATATCCACACAACCAAGCTTCAAAAAAACACCAGAAATCTTTGAAGCAGAAATAGAAGGAGAATTAAAGGATTTGCTTGGAAAGGAGATTAAAGCAGAAGATATGGTAAAAGCAGGAGAGGTTGTTGATGCAATTTCAATAACAAAAGGGAAAGGTTTTGCAGGAGTCATAAAGAAATTTGGAGCCACATTGTTGAGCCATAAATCAGAGAAAAAAAGGAGAAAGCCAGGCTCAATAAGCCCATGGAATCCTCCAAAAGTCACTTTCAGGGCATTGATGCCTGGAAAAATTGGTTTCCACCAAAGGACTGAATTCAACAAATGGATTTTAAAAATAGGGGAGGGCTCTGAAATAAACCCAAAAGGGGGTTTTATCAATTATGGGGTTGTTAAGGCAGATTATATCATGCTTGCTGGTTCTGTTCCCGGACCCAAAAAAAGATTGATAATATTGAGAAAGGCAATAAGGAAACACAAATTCCCGCCCATTCCTCCTGAAATAGTACACATATCATTAAAATCCAAACAGGGTGTTGGCTCATGAAAGCAAAGATTTTTTCATTGGCAGGGAAAGTAAAGGGGGAAATAAACCTGCCTGTGCATTTCAAAGAGCCAATTAGACCAGACATCATAAAAAAAGCTGTTCTTGCACAGCAGAGCCATTCTTTTCAGCCAAAAGGAACAGACAAAATGGCAGGAAAAAGAAAAGTGCATTGGCTTTCAAAAAGAAGAAGCGTGTATAAATCTACGTATGGGAGGGGAACTTCAAGGACACCAATGAAAACACTTCTTAGAAGAGGGATGAGGTTTATATTCCAGGGTGCTTTTGCTCCAATGACAAGGGGTGGAAGAAGTGCACACCCGCCAAGAGTGGAAAAGAAAATTGAAAAAAACATAAATAAAAAAGAAAGAAGGCTTGCAATAAGAAGCGCCATATCTGCCACTGCTGACATTGGGCTTATTAAATCCAGGGGGCATAGATATGAAGGGGAAGCCCCCATAATCATTGAGAAAAAAATAGAAGATTTGGATAAGTCAAAAGATGTGGAAAAGGTGCTTTTGAAATTTGGAATGGGAAAAGAATTGGAAAGAATAAAACAGAGAAAAATAAGGGCTGGAAAAGGAAAGAGAAGGGGGAGGAAATATAAGAAAAAGGTGGGTCCTCTTTTTGTTGTGTCTGATAATTGCAAATTATTAAAAAGCGTTGGGGCTCTTCCAGGAGTGGAAGCAGTAAAAGTAAAAGACCTAAATGCTGAGATACTTGCTCCTGGCACCTATCCTGGAAGGCTCGTTATATGGAGCGAAGGAGCAATAAAGAAATTGGAGGAGATGTTCCTGTGATAATAAAAAACCTTTTAGCAACAGAAAAAGCAATGAGGACTATTGAGAGGGATAATGTCCTCA
>CAZTVD010000053.1:0-4485 GCA_964616955.1 Candidatus Woesearchaeota archaeon | reverse complement strand
CAAATTCAGGATAAACGCTTGGTGCCTGCCCACATATGCTCACAAGAACACCGCACTCATGGGCTTTTTTTATTAGATACTCAATCGCCCTTTTAACCGCAGGGTTCCTCTCGTCAAAATAACCCATTTTTCCCAGTTTTGAAGAATCCCTGTCAACACCAAGAATCAACTGAGTTAGGTCATTGGAGCCAATTGAAAAGCCATCACACAATTCAGCAAATTCCTCTGCAAGGAATATTATGCTCGGCACCTCTGCCATGAGGAAAACCTTGAAATTCTTTCCCCTCTCCAGCCCCTCCTCTTTCATGATTCCAAGTATTTTTTTTACTTCCCATGTGTTTCTCACAAACGGGAGCATTACCCATATATTCAACAATCCCTTATCTCTTGCCCTTTTAACAGCCCTGCACTCCAACCTGAATGCCTTTTCAAAATCAGGGCTAACATATCTAGAACACCCCCTCCATCCTATCATTGGGTTATCCTCCTCGGGCTCATACTTTTCCCCACCCTCCAATCCCTTATACTCATTTGTCTTGAAATCAGAGAACCTTAAAATAACAGGCCTTGGATTTATGGCAGAAGCGACTTTTTCCAGCCCTTTTTGAAGCTTTTCAATAAATTTTTCGCCTTCGCCCTTTTCAAGGAGGGAATTCGGATGTTCGCCTATTTCAGAAGCAACAATAAATTCCTCCCTCATCAAGCCAATTCCATCAAAAGGAAGATTCAAATATTCGTCTATCTTGTCAGGAACACCAAGATTCATATAAATCCTTGTAGCAGTAACAGGCGCCTCATAATGGAAGCCAATTTCCTGCTCTTCCTTTTTCTCTATTTTGGTCAATCCCCTATAAACAAGCCCATTGCTTGCATCCACTGTCACCTCATCCCCGTCCTTCAAAATCTGGGTTGCTTTTTCTGTTCCAACTATAGCAGGAATGCCCATTTCCCTTGAAACAATTGCAGCATGGCAGGTCATTCCTCCCTCATCAGTAATTATGGCAGCTGCCCTTTTCATGGCAGGAACCATGTCAGGGTCAGTCATTGTTGTCACAAGCACATCGCCCTGCTTGACCTTGTCCAGCTCATCCTTGTTCTTAACAAGTTTAACAATTCCAGAACCAAGACCCGGGCTTGCCCCAAGACCCTTCAATATTGGCTCCCCCTTTGGCTTTTCAGAAATTTCCTTTTCCTCTCCCTTCTTTATTGTGGTTATTGCCCTTGATTGGACTATGAAAATTTTTCCTTTTTCAACAGCCCACTCAATATCCTGCGGCTTTCCATAATGTTCCTCTATTTTTTTTATTATTTTTGCAAGAGAAATAATTTCATGTTCTTCAAGGACCTGCTTCTCCTTTTTTGAGTCAGGGACCTCTGTTTCAAGGGTCCTTCCTGTAAGAGGGTCCTTTATTTTCATTTTCAACTGCTTTTTTATCTCCTTTGACTTTATTTCAAGGGTGTTCTTATCAACAACATACCTGTCAGGATTGACCTCCCCAGCAACTATTGTTTCTCCAAGACCCCAGCCCGCCTCTATGATTATCACTGGCTCTCCTGTGGAGGGGTGGGAGCTAAAAGCAACTCCTGCTTTTTCAGCATCAACCATTTTCTGCACAACAACAGCAATCTTGACTTTCATATGCGGGAAATTATTTGTCTGCCTGTAGAATATTGCCCTTGAAGTGAAAAGGGACGCCCAGCACGCCTGAACTGCCTTGACAACCTGCTCATCCCCCTTGATATTGAGATATGTTGCCTGTTGCCCTGCAAAAGATGCTTCTGGCAGGTCTTCTGCTGTTGCAGAGGACCTCACAGCAACAAAAGGCATTTCCCTTGTCATTTTCAGCAAATCTGGCTTTTTTGACTCGGGTATCCTCAAATCAGGTCCAGAGCCCTTTAAATTCAAATACGCCTTCACTATATCCCTTCTTATTTCAAGAGGCATTTTTTGGTTGACTATTAATTTCTGGATTTGATTTGCCACATCCTGCAATTTATCATTGTTATTCACATCAAGATTTTCAAGAAGCTCTGCAATGGTGTCTTTCAGGTCAGTTGCAACAAGAAAATCCCAGTAAGCATCTGCTGAAACAACAAAACCAGCAGGGATAGGGAACCCGTTATTATACATTTCACCAAGATTTGCACCTTTTCCTCCTGCAACATTTATAGAGTCCTTATTCAGTTCATTAAACCAGTAAATATATTTTTTCAAGAGCCCACCTTCCTTATTTCAAGAGAATATTTGCATGGAAGCTTTTTTCCTGCCCTATGAAGTGCCATTTTTGCCTTTTCAATACCATTTTCCTCCACATCCACATACATTATCTCCTGCCCTGGCTTCACTCTTGCAGCAAGACCTATTGTTTTTCCAAATGCATGCTTCATGCCTGTCTGAAACCTGTCTGCACCAGCACCTTTTGCTATTGGATTCTCCCTCAAAATATGATGGGGATATATTTTTATATGGAAATGATAGGACTTTCCAAGATTATTATTCAAAAACCTGTTTGACACTATTCTTGCAGCTTCAAGGGCATTGTGCCTTATCTGAACACCTTCTTTAACATAAAGAGAAACCCTGTAAGGAAACTCTTTTGTTTTATTGCCCATATGAAAAATCCTTATTTTTGGATTTGGTGCATTTGAAACAAAAGCCTTTTTCCTAAACCTGCTTTTCCTTGTAAAGGGCCTTTCAAGTTTCTTGTAACACCTGGCTGGTCTCAGTTTTGCCATAGCAAAAAACCATTACCGAGCAAATTTAAAACTTTTTGTTTTTTCCATTTTATATAAATTTCATGTTTTCCCAGTATTTTTAAAAGAAAAATGACAATTATAATTAATGGACCCTCTTCTTGACCTTGCTAAAAAAGAAGTAAGGATAAGCGAGCATATACTCTCCATAACAATGGATATGTTAAACGATAAAAAACTGCTTTTGTCTGCCACAAACCATATTGAAAAAGCCATTGATTATATAATGGATTATTATGTAAAAAAATCAAAAAAATACCTCCCATCAAACAAGGAACTGAAAAAGAGGATGTTCATTGAAAATTTTGCAGAAAACCAACAAATAATTGAAATTATGAAAAAAGTGGACAATATAAAAGAAACAAAAAAAAGAGAGCAGATAAGTTTCATAAGGGGAAGGGATGTGGTTATACTCACAAACAATTATAACACCAAGGTTATAAAAGAGGAGGACATAAAGGAAATTTTGAAGGAATTGAAAAATTTTTTGTCGGTGGTTGAATGAATGTGGAAATTGAGAAAGCAAGGAAAATTATGGAGAACTTTGACAGACTGCCCGCAGGGGATATAAAAAACTTTTTTTATTATTTGATGCGCGCAATAAACAAAAAAATTGCATCATATGATGGGTTAAGGGATATTGACAGGGATTTTTTAATAATAAATGAAAATCAGATTTTTCCAAAAGAGATTGGGGAGATGTACTTTTTTCTCAAAAGCATGTATTTGAAAGAATTCAAAAAAGCAGACAGGGACGTAGTTGTTGTCAAAGGGTGGAAAAACAATTTTTATATAAAAAAAACATATTTCAACACAATATTGGTTGAAGTAAAAAACATGCTGGAATCACTTTAAAATCTCTTCACATATTTGCTCTGCACCATTACCATTTATTTTTGCTGAACTGAGTTTGTCAGCATACAAATCAAAATCCTCAAAAAACGCCCTGATTTTCTCCTCCACTCTTTTTTCATTGATTCCCCCCCTTGGGAAATAATAATCGCCGAATCCCATTCTTTTAACAAGATGGGCGTTCATGAACTGCTCAACATGGTTCTCTATTGGTATCATGAAAAGGGGTTTTTTATAAGCAACTGCTTCTGAAATTGTGGAATAGCCCGCGAGGGTTATAACGCCCTCTGAATTTTTTACATAACTCTCTGATAAAAAGGGATAAAGTATCATATTGTCCCTTTTCATTTTGTTTTTGAACAGGTTGTTTGTTGATACAACAAACTTTTTTCCCCTGAATTTTGGGAGAACTCTCATTAAAACTCTCAAAGCCTCATAAGAAAAATCAGAGCCACCAAGTGTAACAATAAAATAATTTTTCTCCTCCACCCTTGCCCTCTCCTCCCTCAAAAGCAAACCCACATAGCTTATTTTTCTGATATAGGTCTTTGGCCTGTAAAAAGAAGGGACGAATACCTTTTCAGAATTTTTTATGAGAAAATCCACCATTTTTTCAATAACAAGAAGCTGGTTTCTCATGCTCCTTGAAACCCCGACCCTTTTTGCCTCATCAAGAGTTATGGGGTAATTGTTGAGGCTGTATATCACCTGCTCCTTATTGAGGGAAACAAGAAATGATGTTGGTTCTGAATCGCAGAAAATAATGTCAGGGCGAAAATCATTGATTATTGAGGAAATTTTCAGATAATTCTTTGTCATTTGTATTGGATAATTTACATTTTTTACAACTGATGAGGCAAGGTCAAAAGCAAATTGTTT
>CAZTVD010000052.1:0-4501 GCA_964616955.1 Candidatus Woesearchaeota archaeon | reverse complement strand
GGAAAAACTACTTTTGCAAAAATCCTTGCGGGGGAAATAGAACCAGACAAAGGCAAGTTGGACAAAAAAATCAAAATTGCATACAAGACCCAATACATAAAGGGCAATGAAAAAAAGGTGGGTGAGGTTCTGAAAGACAAGAAAATAATTGCAAGATTAAACCTTCAGAAACTTGTTGATGACAGATTATGTGATTTGTCAGGAGGGGAATTGCAGAGGGTTGCAATAGGTGAAACATTGAGTAAAGGGGCAGATTTATATATATTTGATGAACCCTCAGCCCATTTAGATGTTGAGGAAAAAATAAATGCTGCCAAAACAATCAAGAACTTTTTGAAAGAAAATGAAAAGGCAGCAATAGTCATAGACCATGACATAATGTTTCTTGATTTTCTGAGTGACAGGATTCTCCTTTTTAAGGGCATTGCTGGAAAAAATGGCGAAACAGAAGGACCGATTGAGGTAAAAAAAGCCATGAACCTGTTTTTGAAAACATTAAATATAACTTTCAGAAGGGATGAAATGACATACAGACCAAGGGCAAATAAAGAGAATTCAGTTATGGACAGGGAACAGAAAAACAAAGGAGAATATTATTCTTAGAAAAAGTTTAAATAAATGTCCAAAATGGAAAAATAAAATGAATTACGAAGAATTTGGAAAAGAAATTCTGGAAAAGGTATATGACAAATATAAAAGGGAGTGCAAGGATTGTTTGTTGATAAACCACAAGTATAAACATTCTCTGGAGGTTCTTGAAGTAATGAAGGAAATATGTGAGGGGGAAAGGATAAAAAACAAACAAATTGCATATCTCATAGCATTATGGCATGATTTGGGCAGATTTGAACAGGCATTGAAATACGGGCATTTTATTGATTTCAAATCAGAAGACCACGCAGAACTATCTGTAAAAATGCTGGATAATTTGGGTATATGGAAAAAAATTCCAGAAAAATGGGAAGATACAATAAAATTTGCTATCCAGAACCACAACAAAATAAGGATAAATGGTGGGGAAGGGGAAAAACTCCTCATGGCAAAACTCATAAGGGATGCAGACAAAGTGGCAAATTTTCTCCATTACCCTCCTCTGCCACAAAAATACGAAAAAAAACCTCCAAAAAAACATATTGTAAAATCAATAATTGAAGGGGAATTAATAAATATAAAACAGGTGGAATCAGAGCAGGACATGCTGGCATTGAGGATATCCATGTTGTTTGATATTAATTTCAAAACCTCCTGGCATATTCTTGAAAAAAACCATATTATTGAAAAATTAATTCAAAACCTTGAAACTGATGAAGAAACAAAAAATAAAATAATGGAAAAAATCATGTCAGAGCAGCCAGCCTGAGTGCATCCCTTAAACCTGGCCCTATTCCCAAACAAATTATGACAATTTTGATTACCTCTGAATTTTCACTTTTATCAAGAATGTAAAGAGCAAGACCCACAAAAATTATTTTGAGGACAAACATTATCTCAGGAAAAAACAGATTAATCATGAAACTTGGAAAAACATGCTGTTCAAAATAATCAAAAAACCTTATGCTGACAGATGTGGCAGAAGCATCAAACAAATGAACTGCAAAAGCAATTAAATTGAGTGAATCACGGAGAAGGGGGATTTTTCTTCTGAGAAGGAGGAGGGGAGAAATTGAGGCAGAAGAATAAAGGAGTATGAGAAGGATTCCAGAAGGGTTGGGATAAGAAAGAAAAAACAGCTGGGACAGGGCAAGGACCAAACCAACAAAAAAACAAAATTTGTAATATCTCTGACCAAGAAAATATTTGCTAGCAAATATGAACAAAATTGATGGAATTAGTATGAGGAATTCTATGCCAGGTGTAACTGTCCAAAAGCCCCTCTCATAAATTCCTGCATCTGTCAGAACTCTTGCAAAAGAGGTAAATGCTATGAAAGGAAGAATTGCCAACAGGGCATTTGTGTCCCACTTAAATTTTATTTTTTCAGACAATTTATAAAAAAAGAACAAAAGAGCAATAAGAACAAAAGAATATGCAATTGTATTTATTATGTTATAGCCCTCGCCAGAGTAAATGGGTTTAATAAAATAAGTATAAATGAAATCAGCGTCGGCCATACAATGCCCTTTCGAGATAAGCCACTCTTTCTTCCAATTTTTTCAATCTTTCTGACAATTGCTGTATGTTCCTTGTAACATCATCTGGAGCGCCTGGTGCTGGAAAATTTGATGGAGGCAATGGCTCGGGTGTCAATGGCGGAAGGCTCGGTGCTGGAGGTGTTGCTGGAGAGGGCAAAGGAGGCAAACTTGGCGCAGGAAGATTTGTCCCGCCCGTGGGAGCTGTTCCAGCAGGCATTGCTGGTGCTGAAGGAGTTCCAGTTCCCGCAGGAGTTCTTGGAGCAGGTAACCCAAGATCATCACCCAAATCACCCGGACCAAATTCGGGTATTTCCTCTTCTTCCTTTTTGCCTTTTAGTCTGTCAAAAATCCCCATGATATCACCAAAAAAACTAATTACCTAATAATATTTAATACTTGTGATAAATGGCTTGAAAACATTTAAAATTGAGTAGAGACATCAATAAACCATGCCCAAAATTAAGGTAGACAAAGAAGAATTTGAAGAAGGAAGGATGGAAATTGTTTATCAGGGCAAAAAAAAGAAATGGGAACTGATATATGATTCTGGCGCAGCATTGGAGCCATTTTATTTCTGGATTGTTGATTTTGCAAAAAAAGTGGGGTTAAAAGTAATAAAAGTGCTTGATACATACTCATTCAGCTACAGAAGCCCTGAATGGCAGAGCCAGCAGTCAAAACTCCATTATACTTTGCAGGATGCCACAACGCTTCTCGCAAACATAGGGCAGATTATAAAAAGCATTGTTGCAGTAAAAAAGGATTACCAGAGGGTAAAGGAGGCTCTGGAATATTATGGAAAAAAAGGAAAAACACCAGACGATATTGTGCTGAAAGGCATATGGGTTGACAATGTTGATGTCAGGTCAGGACCTGCTTCTTTTGCAAATACTGCAAAAAATATCCAATTTTTCTCAGCAAGGGACTATTTTTTCAGGGTAAATAGTGAAGAAGACATAGACAAACTTCCTTGCGGAGACAGGATAAAAAATTACCTCAAAAGGAAATTGAAAGAATACCATATATGGAAAAAAAATTGGAGAGAGTCATTGGAGGAGATGAAAAG
The DNA here is from genome assembly GCA_964616955.1 of Candidatus Woesearchaeota archaeon. GTDB lineage: Archaea > Nanobdellota > Nanobdellia > B33-G15 > B33-G15 > CAZTVD01. The sequence goes on along the minus strand of CAZTVD010000052.1, from coordinate 1,303 downwards.
CATACTGGAGGAGAGGATAAAGGCACAGGAAGGTAGCGTAGATTTATATAAGAAATGGGTCGCACCATTGATAAGGGATATGGAGGGGTTGTCGCAAAAACAGGAGATGTTTGACCCCAACCTGTTCAAAATGGGAAGCGCTGTTTATGGACAGGTCAAAATAATTGCATATAAAAAAGGGGAGGACAAGGGGGACCTCCAAGCAGATTTTCCCGGTTATGTTGCTGCTGTTGAAATTGATATGAAAATGAGGGGAAGCTCCCCAAATGCTGTTACAAAAACCTTTGTCACAATAAAACCAGTTGTTTATACAGAAGAAGCATTTGAAGAAAAAATGAAAGAATGGAAAAAGGACCCTGTGGAGGAATGGATAAAAAACCTCATGCTCGAATATAAATTCACAGAAAAAAAGGAAGAGGAGAAAAAACCAAGAACATTTGTGGAGGAGATTTTACAGAGCATAAGCAAAAAAGCAAAAAAAGGAAAAGAAGAAAAGAAGAAAAAACCAAGATTAAAGTTTTTATCAAAAGAGAGCAAATACCTGAAAAATGCAAAAACAGAAGCAATGAACAAGGCATGGCTGATTTATGATATTGCAAAACAGGCATGGGGAATGATGGGATGGCCTGATTCTCAGAAAAAGTACAAGTTATGAGATTAAATGAAATTCTTGAAGAAATAGGAAAAAGAAAAAATAGGTGGGAGAAGCTTGCATTTATACAGATGCTCATGGAGCAGATAAAAGACGAAGAAATCCTGAAAAAGCTTGCTGAAATAAAAAAAAATCTTGAAAAAGAAAATGTTTTTCTTGAGCCAATAAGGGTTGTGGAGGCTCCTGTTATAAACAGGCAGGAAAATAATTTGGAGGAATTAGTTGAAACAAAGGAAGAAATCAATCCGCAACCCCTAACAGAATTGAAATTATACGGCACTGAAACAGAAATAAAGGAGTATACCCCTTTGATTAAACTTGAAGAGTTTGAAAGGGTAAATGAAATGGAATGGGAGGGGGAAAGGCAAGTAAGGAGAAGAGAAATGCCAAGATGGGACATATCAAGGGAGTTATTTGCTATGAACGAAGTGTTTAATAATGAGGACAGGCTAATAGATAGTGAATTGGATGAAAAAATCAGGGAAGATTATATGAGGAGAAGGGACCATGGCTGAAAAAATTTTTGGTTCATATATGGGTGTTGCATCAGATTTGAAGCAACCAGCATTCATGGGATTGGAGCAGGGAATCAATTGGGGCGCCCCTGTCATAGAGACACAGGGGGAAATGGGAAGGCTGGGGAAAACTGCA
>CAZTVD010000051.1:0-4519 GCA_964616955.1 Candidatus Woesearchaeota archaeon | reverse complement strand
TGCTAAAAAAATAAAAATATTATCAAAAGTTTTTTAAAATGCTTTCTAACTCATAGATTATGGAAAAATATCTTGGGAGAATAACCAGCCACATAAGAGAATGGTGGTTGGAACCTACGCACCTTTGCGAAATTCTCAGGAAAGAAAACAGGGAAAAAAAATTTGGCACTCTCCCCCACATATTGGAAAGGTCTGAAAGATTAATGGATGAGCTTTCACAATTGGGATTGGTTGAAAAAACAGGGGAGGATTATGTGATAAAAGAGGATTTGAAAAAAAGATTGGAGGAACTTCGCAAAAACTATTATGAAAGCTGTGAAGGCGGGAGATGTTCAAACCCCCATTTGGCAATGGGGGATATTTCTGAAGGAGAAGTTGAGAGAATAATCAGCTTATCAAGGAAAATACTTTCATGGAGGAAAAAAGAGGAATGGGGGGGATTAGAGTTTTACATTGATGTTGAGCCATTGGCATATAACTGCGTGGGAGGAAGGATATACCAGTCAGCAAAATGGGAAATTGTGCCGGATGAAGAAGAGGAATGATTGGAAAACAGTGGGTGAAATTCTTTTTGACCTTGACAATATTCCCATAGATTTTGTAAAAGTGATAAATTACCACTAATTAGTAAAAAATATAAAGGGAATAGTAAATAAAATATTCTATGAGAGAGATTGAAACAGAAAAAGTTTATAAGAGTGTAAGGCATGTTTTGGATGAAATAAGTGGGTTTTTCCCGCCAACAGACGGGAAATCAATATTCTGGGCTATTTCCGGCTCCTTGTCTTTTTGTCTGTATCCAAATATCACTTCAATAGATATCAGGGGTGGATGGGATTTATCAGTCAAGAGAACCATCCCAATAAGTGAGCAGGATAGAGAAAATTTGGAGGAAATTTTGGGAAAATGGGTGTCAGGTAGGGAGGAGATAATTAGAAAAGAGTTTGATAAATATAACTCTGCAACAAAAACCAAGGATGGGTTTGAATGGAAAAACAAATGGGGCAACACATCATACACCAGTTCGTTCCCTAAGCTTGGCATTTTGAGTGACATAGATGTCTGCTTATATGCCAAAGAGGGACATTACCCCGGAAAAAAAATAGAGCATTATAATGGTTGCTGGGAGGACAACATTCCACTTACAAGAATTTTTTTCAAAAAAAATTATCCTGTTGAAGCAGAGAAAAATTCAGTAATAGGATATTTGGGTGAAAGCAATTTTGAGGAATTAAACCCCGAATTAAGGGTTTTCAGAACCCAAAATCCACAAGGAAGCTTGATAGGTATGAACGCTCTTTATTTTTTAGGTAATACAGCATATGCAATACCCTCATGGAATGCAGAGAGAAGAGGAGTTTCCCTTGACAGATTGGAGAGACACTTAGCAAAAGAATATACAAGCCCAGAATTTATTTTTATGGAATGTGGAGAAAAACAGGATAATTCTGTGTGGAAAATTGAACTTGATGATGGAACAGAGATGTACATAACCCCGCCGACAACAATCTTAGAAGAAAAAGCAACATTCGGAAAAGATAAATGCATACCAGATGTTAGATTTCTCACAGAAGCTCTGAGAATTTTTTTATAGGGCTATGACCTGTGCCCAAACAATATGTAAAAATTAATTTAAAGGGAACCCTCCTTTTAAAAGGAATGAAATTCAAGGCTGTTCTGTTTGATTTGGACAACACTCTCATAGATTTTGTAAAATTCAAAGAGGTTTGTATAAATTCTGCTGTTGATGGCATGATAAAAGCAGGGTTGAAAATGTCAAAAGCAGAGGCAATAAAACATATTATAGAAACATACAAGCAAACTTCATATGAAGACCCTCAGGTATTCCAGAAATTCCTTTTGAAGGCATGTGGGGATATTGATTACAAAATACTTGCAGCAGGCATTGTTGAGTACAGAAAAGCAAGACCAAATGTAATGAAGCCATACAGGGGTGTAAAAAGGACCCTGAAAAAATTGAAAGAAATGGGGCTGAAATTGGGCATAGTCACCGACGCACCAAAAATAAAGGCATGGCTGAGATTAACATACCTGGGAATACCTGATTTTTTTGATATTATACTTGCATATGGCGACTTCAAGGAAAAAAAGCCGTCAAGCGAGCCATTCAAAATGGCAATGAAAAAACTCAAAGTGAAGCCAGAAGAAACCATTTTCGTAGGGGATAACCCAAAAAGGGACATAGTTGGAGCAAATAAAATGGGCATGGTCTCGGTTTTGGGGAAATATGGTTTGTTTAAAGACCTCAAACTTCCAAAAAACCCGAAAAAATGGGAAAGGCCTGATTATGTTATTGATAAAATAAGTAACTTGATAGATATTGTAAAACAGGAAAATCAGAAAAACTCATAAACATCAAATATATTTTAAAAAATGCGTACAAGGCAGGTGTTTTTTTTAATTATTCATCAATTTTTTTCCTGTTTCAAACCCCTGTTTTGTTGGCCTTTCAAGTTCATTGAGTTTGTTTCCCAGAAAGTCATTTATTGCAGATTTCGCCTTTTTGCTCCCCACAAGATATATTGCTACCAAATGATTTTTCAGGGCATTAAAAGAAATCTCGCCTATCTGTTTTGTTAAAACAACATCTGCGCGCTTTTTCAAAATAAGGCGGGTGGCCTTTAACCCCGCCCTTACCTTTTCCTTTATGTACCTGTTTTTCAGAAATTCCTGTTTAATTACTTCCTTATTGCTTATTTCAACAAAAAGAAAATATTTTGCCCTTCCCAAATGAGCAGCAATTTCAGGATTTGGTGATTTTTCCTTAACAGGGATTGCTATAACAAGCGTTTCAGGAACATATGTTTCAAATTTTATGGAAAGGGAATGGAGATTGTTTATTTGTTTTTTTGCAAGTTCCTCAATTTTTCTTGAAATCTTTTGGGAAACATCAACTGTGAGCTGTTTTCTCACAACAACATCAACTTCCCCAAAAATAAATGGCCCTGCCCTCCTTAATTTCAAATTTCCAAAGCCCTCAACCCCATCAACGCTCGAGATTGCCCTGATTATTTTCATTTCCACCTCCTTTCCGGGACTGGCATCCATAAGGGAAAAAAGGGTGTCTTTAACTGATACAAGACCCTCCTTAAGAACAAAAAAGGAGATTAATATTGTCACTGCGCCTTCAACATAAGGTATGGAGAAATAGGAGGATATTATGGCAACAAGGACTATCAAGGAAGTTATCACGTCTGTTCCCTTCTCTTTTCCGCTTGCAATCAATGAGAGCGAGTTTGTGTTTTTTCCAACAGAAATGAGGTATTTGGATAAAAAATAAGAAACAAAAACAGAGGTTGCTGCAGCAAAAAGAGTTGCTGGAAGGTTTTTGAGGGAGGATATTTCAAAAAGGGCATTAAATCCTTCAACAAAGAATTCAAAAGAGAGGTAAATCAAAAACAGGGATATAAAAAAAGCTGCCAGATTCTCCGCCTTGTAATAGCCATAAGGGAACTTTTCATCGGGCTTCCTCTGGGCAATTTTTATGCCAGACCATGAGGCAAGCGAAGTTATAATGTCTGTAAAACTATGCACTGCATCAGCCAGAAGGACAATGCTGTTGAAAATAAACCCAACAACACCTTTCAAAATTGTAAGAACAACAATGACTAATGTAGAAATTAGGGTGGCTCTTTCTGCTTTTTTAAGTTGCTCTACCATTTTCCTATCATCCTTGCCCCGCATTTTGGACATTTCTTGCTCGAGCATCTCTGCCCCCTTATATGTTCCTCCTCATACCCGCAAACAGGGCACATGCACTTTCTTGGTCCCCCTCTCCTCCTTCCCATCATAAAAATAATTAATCATTATTCATTATTAAATTTGCGATATAAGAGTCAGCTGATTTTTCTCCTATATCTGTTAAATAAGGTGTTTTTTAATAAAAAATTAATAAAAAAGCAGTTCTTTTAGTGTGTTATTAATAGTTTTTGAAGCAATCTCCATATTAGATATTAGGTAACATTAATTTGACATCATATTATTCTTTATTTTATGAAAATCAATTCAAATCTAAATTGGGATTAAAAAAAATCAATATGCTAAAAGCGAACGATAATAGTTTTGCCATCAAGAAATATTGAGATACATACAAAAATCAAATGTTAACTTCAAAAAAACCCAATTTACCCTTAATTGAAAATGGTTTTATTCTCCTGACATTTTCAAGGACAAAGCCGTATGTTGGGTTGCAGAAGTTTTTTGACAAATGCCTGTTATAATCCCTCAAAAATTTCTCCTCAGAGTCATAAACAACAACTTCTTTCAAAAAAGCAGAGCCAACCACCTTGCCTAAAGGGAGCTCTTTTTCCCACCCCAATTCCCTCATTTTCTCCCTATCAACATTTTTGGAGGCATGTATCAAAAATTTACCCCTGAATTTTGTGTTCCATTTTCTTGTTTCAATTGTTTTCTTTTCCTGCAAAACCAATTCAGCCCAAGGCTGTTTTAATGAGAGTGCTTTCATAAAAAAGAAAAAAATCAGAACTAATTATATTTT
>CAZTVD010000050.1:0-4533 GCA_964616955.1 Candidatus Woesearchaeota archaeon | reverse complement strand
CAAAGAGTGGATTTGAAGTATCAATAGGCAACTCAAAAGGTAATAAATTCATATAAATTGCTGCACCAAAAACAAGGACAATAATGCCAAAAAGGAGGAACTTTGTCCTATTAGACCACATAAATTGTGCTTTCATTATTTTAATAGAAATCATCCATGTTTAAATTTTTTGTGTAATTCAAGATATTTTGAATAAACATCAAGGTCCAACCCATTTACCTTTTGTATTATTTCTGCTTTTATTTCCTCTTTTTCCATAACAAGACCAATAACTCTTGCTAAATCCCCAACATCAATATTTTCAAGAACAAGGTCTTGGGGGACAAGGATTGTTGCCCTTGCTTCTTTTTCCTCTATGACCAAAAAACCGCTATTATCCTTTTCTATAACAACACCCACAACAGCAACCCTCTCTCCCTGTTCCATATCACCTATTTTTTTGGGCTCTATTGTCTTTCTTTCCATATTGAATAGTTTTGCTCTCTGTTTAAAAATTTCAGTATTCTCTCCATACCTTGCCGCATTTTGTGCATTTGTAAAATCTTGTTGGGGGTTCATCACTTGCCCTTGTCTGCTCAACCCAGAAATATGCTTTTTTATTGCCACACCTTGTGCATTCTGCATCAATCGTCGGGTGCTGGGATTTTTTCTCTTTTATAAGAACTATTTTGCTCTTTTTTTCGCCTTTTTCCACAATTTTCTTGTTAATCTCGTCCTTGAATTTATGGCACTTATTGCAATAGAACCTTCTTTTACCTTCGTGTTCCTTTGGCACCAGAAGGGAGCCACACTTATCACAAAACATAACCTTTCATTTATTCAAGCCCTGTTTTTTAAATCTTTCTATATTATATCCCAAAGAAATTATGCAATATTGCCCGCGGGTATCCCAAAAATGGAATGGAAAAAACTGCTTTTCCCACAATCCTGTCTTCTGTAATATTTATCTCAAAAGCGCCTATGGCATTATTGGCATCGCCCTTTGTTGTATAATAATATCTGTCTCCATATTTCTTTTTCAAAACAACCCTGTGGATTATTGAATCACTATAACCCTCAGGAACATAAACAATAACATCACCAACACTGATATTATTTGCATCAACAATAACAACAGCATCACCTGGATTCAGGCCATTCGGAAAGGGAAATTCTGTGTAATTTATTCCATTTTGCTCCATCCAGAAATAATAAGTGGCATTAATATATGGTCCATGAACCATGCTGCTGCTCAAAACAGAGACAATATCCTTCCACCCCATAATAAACAAAAACCCGGGATAAACAAGGAATCTCAAAAGAATGTATGAAACAATGATAAATGCAATATAACTCTGGATTGATTCCTCTTTCCATAAAAAATTATAAACTTTCCTCAAAAAAGATTTTATTTCCATAGGGCTTTAAGAAAGCGTTTATTTTAAACAATTTCTAATTTTGTCCATTCCTCTCCCAATTCTTTGAGAGCCTGCCTCACTATTTTAATTGGGTCCTTCTTTGCCCTGACAACAAGGCTTATTTCATCTATGAGGGGATGTTCCTCTTTATACCCAGCAGAAATTATATCCTTATTTTCAAAAAGCTTATGCCTCAACATATTAATTATTGTCACACCCTCTCCTTTAAAGTGTATTTTTACCATATTATTGTCCTGCTTTTCAATAGAGATTTTCATGTTCTTTCAAAAAAGAGAAGATATTAAAAACTTATGCCTGCCTGCTATGTACACTTATTCCCTTTCCAGTTATTCTGTAAGCAAAAAGGCCTTTTTTGTGATTGGTCCTTCTCATTTTTATTATTTGAAGGCTCCTATCAAATTCTCCACCAAGACCGCCATAATGCAGAGTAATAACACCGTCTGAAAGGAATTCTTCCACTTGGAATCTTGAATAACCCTTTTCAGCAATAATCTCTGATGTCATCAAACCAGTGCACCCATTATTTTTTATGATTTTTCCAAGTTCCCATATATTTTTTCTTAACTCGTATATGTCCTTCAAATAAAAACCAATGCCTGAAATGGAATCAATAACCACCCTTTTTATTTTGTATTTTTTGAGCAGAATAGGGAGGTCATCCTTGAACCTGTCATATTCAAAGGGAGTATAATGTTTTAAAATGATTTTGCCTTTTTTCATTTCTTTCTCAAGGTCAAAACCAAAGTTCCTCGCATCCCTTACCAAGTCATCCTCTGTCTCCTCAAAGGAGATATACAAAGAATTTTCTCCGAGTTTTGCTCCTGCCATAACAAACTGCAAGCAAAAAGTGGTTTTTCCTGTACCGGGTCCTCCAGAAACAAGGATTATGCTTCCAAGTTCAAATCCCCCACCAATGATTTTATCAAGACCAGGAATCCCGGATTTTATTCTTATGCCCATCTGTTAAATAATAACTTGAAACATTTAAAAACTTATTTTATATGGTAAAAATATGAAAAGCCCTTTTATGTTCAAAGAGGAAATAGTAAAAGACCCAAAAAAAGCAGTTCGGAGATTTTTAAAGGAAAGTGGCAGGAGGGATAAGGATTTTTTGGAGAAAGGAAAAAAGTATTTTGGGGATGAAGAGAATTTGAGAGAATTTCTCCACAAATTTTATTTAGAATTGGCAAAGCAAAAAATAAAAGAATCTTATAGCCCGGACATCATTATTTCCCATTTAATAAATTCTGTGGATGAAATAGACAAAATTATCAATACTCTATATGAAAGGGTGGGGGAGATTTATGGATTATACAGACCGGAGGAATTCAGAAAATGGCAAGCAAAGAAAATGGCTGAAACAATTATGAATGAAAAGGGGGATAGCAGGGAAGGGATGGGATTTGATTTTGACAAACCCACTCTTGAGCTGCTCAAAGAATATGCAAAAGAAATTTTGAATTTAATAGACCTAAAAGAAAACATAATAAAAAATATTGAAAAGAAAATGGATGATTTTGCAAAAAATCTGAGCACAGTCCTTGGACCCTTATTGGGGGCAAAAATGATTTCAATTGCAGGTTCCCTAAAAAACCTAGCAAATATGCCGAGCAGCACCATACAGGTTTTGGGTGCTGAAAAAGCACTTTTCAGGCACCTGAGAAAAGGCACAAAACCACCAAAACACGGAGTAATAATACAGCATCCGCTTGTGGCAAAAGCAAAGAAAAACGAAAAAGGAAGGGTTTCAAGGGCAGTTGCTGCAAAAGCAGCAATTGCAGCAAAAGTGGATTATTATGGGGGGAAATTTGTGGGCGATAAGCTACTGAAAGAAATGGAGGAAAAGCATGAGAAGAATATTTGAAGGGATTTACAGGATTGGGAGGGATATTGCAACAATAAATCTTGATAGGGGGAATGTTGTTTATGGTGAAAAACTTGTGAGAAATGGAGAGGAATACAGGATATGGAATCCAACAAGAAGCAAACTGGCTGCAGCAATAATGAAAGGCCTGAAAAAAGTTCCTCTGAAAAAAAATGACAAAGTGCTTTACCTTGGCGCAGCAAGCGGAACAACAGCAAGCCATGTGTCGGACATTGTGGGGGAAAAAGGGTATGTATTCTGCCTTGATGTTTCTGGAAGGGTTTTAAGGGATTTAGTATTTGTTGCAGAAAAAAGAAAGAATATGTTTCCAATACTTGCTGATGCAAGAAAAGTAGGGGAATATGAGAATCTTGTGCCTGAATGTGATGTTGTTTATCAGGACATTGCCTCCCCCCTTCAGACAGACATATTAATAGAAAATTGCAGAAAGTTTTTGAAAAAAAACGGGTACGCCTTTTTTGCTGTAAAATCAAGGAGCATAGATGTAACTGCTGACCCAAGAAAAATTTTCAACAGGGTGGAAAAAGAACTGAAAAAGTATTTTGTTATCATTGACAAAAAGAGATTGGAACCTTTTGAAAAGGACCATATGTTTTTTGTCCTCCAAAAAAAGAAAGAATTTAAATGAGAAGTTCATTTAATTGGAATATGAAATACGAAAAACCAAATGATGTGGAGAAATTATACATTTTCTCAATAATTATCATGGGGGTTTGTGGGCTTGCACTATTTTATGCAGCAGTAAACCTGCCTGTGATAGAGGGGCCATGGCAGACAATAACAGCAGTCATGAGCTGGATCAATGTGATGGTTCTCCTCGTCATTGGAGCGCAAATTGAAGCAATGAGAGGAAGGAAATAAAAACATTTTTCAGTTAATTTTTTAAGTTTAATCTAATTTTGGGAGAGATATAAGGAGGTGTAAAATATGAATGGTTCTGGAAATAAGGCAACCCAACCAATTGTGATATTGCCTGAAAACTATTCAAGATTGATAGGTAAGGATGCCCAGCGGACCAATATAATGGCTGCAAGAATTGTTGCTGAAACAGTGAGAACAACATTAGGTCCAAAAGGCATGGATAAAATGCTTGTTGATTCTTTGGGGGACATAACAGTAACCAACGATGGTGTAACAATCCTTGAAGAAATGGAAATAGAGCATCCAGCAGCAAAGATGATGGTTGAAGTAGCAAAAACACAGGAGGAGGAAGTGGGGGACGGCACAACA
>CAZTVD010000049.1:0-4593 GCA_964616955.1 Candidatus Woesearchaeota archaeon | reverse complement strand
TTGAAGCACATTAAGCCACGCATCACTCACTTTTTTCCTTCTGAATATGTTGGATGGGCTGTCAGAGGGAAAAAAGTGAGTGATGCGTGGCTTAATGTGCTTCAAAGAGTTATGAGATACGGGAAAATAAAGCCAACAGAATACGGAAATAAACAAAAAGAACTGCATGCGATTTTATGGGTAATTGAAAAAGAGGACATTTCCTCCCCTGCAATACCCTGCTGGCCTGTAAACATTCTTGAGACAATAGGCTTTTCAAAGGATTCTATAAACGAGTATGTATACTCTTTGCTTGACCCAAACCTTCCAAAGGGGGCAGCTTATACATATGGTCAGAGATTGAGAAATTTTTGTGCAGGAATTGACCAAGTCAATGAAATAATCTTCCAGATAAAAAGGAGCATCTATACAAGAAGGGCTGTTGCTTCTTTGTATGATCCCCTAAAAGATAGAGATGTTTCCTCTCCGCCCTGTCTCAATCATATACAATTTTTGAGTGAGGGAAAAAAATTAAACATGATTGCTGTTTTCAGGTCTCATGATATTTTTAAGGCAGCAGTTCCAAATGCTTTTGGTCTTCTTGGGCTTCAATCCTATGTATGCAGGGAAACAGGCATGAAAAAGGGAAAACTTGCAATTCTCTCAAATTCAGCACATGTTTATGAGGAGGATTGGGAGAACGCAAACATGTTATTAAAATGCCAAAAGTCAGAGCCTACACTCCATTTTAATGAAAAAACAGATTTTGACCCAAGAGGATATGTGAGAGTTGGCTTGCTTAATAAAAAAATCACAGCAGAATTTTTTTCCGAATCAGGGGATATTCTGTACAAAATTTCAGGAAAAACAGCAAGAGAAGTTGGTTTGAAAATGGCTAGGCTTGGGCTTCTTTCAAGACCCGACCATTATGTTGATATCTCAATAGAGCTTGTAAAAGCAGAAATTGCCTTAAAAACAGGTTCAAAATATGAACAGGATAAAAAACTTGTTTTTTCCAGTTTTTCAATAAATTGAGCAAAGTATAAAAAAATCATTTGAAAGGGGAATGTATGCACATCGACTCATTGTATTTTGGGAGGCAGGAACTTCCTGAGGGATATTACTGTGAAAGAATTAGTGGGGGAGTGCCGAACATATATTATATTTATCCCCCGCCCCATGGAAATGAGTGGGCTGCAGGTCTGACTCTTGCTACATCCAATAAAAATAATTTCAACCCCTTCTACTGGTCAAGGGTGTTTGCCGGGGAAGAGGAGGACCCAACATATTTCAAAAAACCAGAGGAATTTCTGAGGAAAGTTTATGCAAGAGGTCACAGGATTCCAGTGGAAATAAAAGCACAGCCAATGATTTACATTGAGGGAACTAAAGCCCTTTTTTTTGAATTGTGGAGGGCAAGCAATGCCATATCAGAGGTTTCAACAGGCGGGCTTGGACTATCCCTGCGAAGGACTCCTGGAACAGGAAAGTGTATATTGGGAGGGCAATATGAGCAATATTTCAGGCAGGCAGATGAATTTATGAGGGAAAAGGCAGGCAGGGGGTTCAATGCGTATGAGGATTTCAGGAGGCTTCTTCCGTATGGTTATTTGACATATGGTGCCTTTGAGCATAATGATATTTTTATGGGAAAACTTGCAAATTTCCTTTTTCATAGTCCTGTCAGGGAGTTCAAGGAATTTGGGGGTTCTATTAAGGAATTCATAAAAAGGCGTGGCAGCGAGGTAAAAGATTTTCCAAATGTTGGCCCTGTTGGTTATGGGAATTTGACAGGAATTGAGCCAGCAGAGTCTCTTGGAAATGATAAATACAGGATTCGCGCTTCCCTTGTAATCCTCCACCAGTTTGCAAGGAACAGGCTTGCCCATCTTGGCAATATCCTCATTACCCCCCATGTTCTTCCTTCCCCTTCCATAACCAGGGATGAGGAGATTTATGCAGAGTTCAACGAGCTTCTTGGGGAGTCTTTGGTTTTAAGAAAATTTTTTGAAAAAGAGGAAACAAGGCCCTATTCCTTGCTTGTTGGTCAGGTTTCAGAGGCAGATATTGCCTTTGTTTCCAACCATTCTCTGGAAGATTTTTTGAGGGTGAGGGACTGCAATAAAGCCCAACCAGAGGCACAGTCAATTGGTTGGGCAATAAGGATGTTGAGGAGGGAAGAAGGCAAAAAAACAAGGATAGGCTGTATTGATTGCACAGAATTTTCTCATAAGAAAAATCCTGAAAAGGCAAGAAAAAAATGTATGAGCACCAGGCAAAAAAACGGGAGGGAATTGAATGATTTTTACAGGCAAATGCTCGGCTCTTTTTAACTCCTATCTCTCAATGGTTATTACATTGCTGTGTATTTTCTCCCCATCTTTCATTACTGCAGTTATTCTATAATAGGATGTTCCATTTGGCGGGATTTCTTCAAATTCTGTGCCGTATTCCACTGAAATATACCCGTCTTCTGGATATTTTGGGTCTTTGTTTGTTTGCGACCTAACAACTTTATAATACCTGATGTTTTCAAGTTCGTCCCATTTTAACACAAGCGTTTTGTTATTAAAGGAATAATTTAAGGTGAAATTCTGTATTTTTTCCTGCCCTTTTTCATACCTTATGACTATTGAATTGCTGTGGATTATTGAGCCGTCTGTCTTTACAACAGAAATTGTATAGAAGTTATTGCCTTTTTCAGGCGAATCATAATAATAATTTTTCAATCTTTTTGATACAACCCCAACATATCCGTCCTCTGGATATTTTGGCGAAGGGTTTGTCCTTGACCTTACGATTTTATAATATTTAAAATCCTCCCCCCCATAAATTGTCCATTTTAACAAAATTTTATTATCCACCTGTTTTCCTTCCAAATTTATTGTTGTTCCTGTGCTTACATGCCCTGCTTGTTCCTGCTCAATTTTTTCAGGTTCCTCGCTTTTTTCCTCTATGATTTCTACGGGCGGTTTTACAGCACATAGTAACTGGTATTTTGTATCAAACCATGCAACTATTTCCAGACTTCCTTCTGCCACTCTTGCAAGATACATTGGCTGGATAGGAAGGGATTTGTTGCACATCTCATTTATTTCATTTATTGTGGAATTGACTTCCTCTGAAGTCCAATAAGTAATTGTAATTCCTGCACCAGGATGTTGATTCAAAAAATCCTGGACCATGGGAATCATCTTGAATATATTCTCAATGCTCATTGTGCATCCAAGAACAAAGAAAACAGCAATGATAGGGAGCAATTTTTTCATTTTTAGCCCTAAGCATATTGGCTATTTATAGCATTCGATTTTCAGCCCATTTTCCATAAGGAAAGTTTTTGAAATCTCAACATCTTTGGGGTTATTTACCTCTATGATTGCTTTTTTTGGGTTTATTTCATTCAAAATAGGAATGACCTTTTCCCATTCAATATTCCCGCTTCCGCACGCGAGATGTTCGTCTTTTAGGCCATTGTTGTCATGCAAATGAACATAATTTATCTTGTTCTTCATTTCAAAAATTGTTTTTTCTTCCCCTTTTATGGCACCCCTAAAAAAAGCCCTGTGGATATGGCCTATATCCAGGCATATTTTTATTTCAGGAAATCTCCTGCAAAACCACAATATCTCCTCATGTGAGGAAAACAGCCCTCCTGAATTGTTTTCTATATAATATTCTCTTCCATATTCATTTATAATGTTCCTGAATTCATGTTCCTGTTTTTTAAAAACATCAATATCAAATTCAGATGATACATGGAAAATAACCTCTTTTGCACCAAGTTCCTTTGCAAGGAAAGAATGATACCTGAAATTTGCTATTTCGGCCCCAGCAACAAGCCTGTTTTTGTTAAAAAGGTGGTTGGAAGAGTGCAGGCTCAAATCAAAATTTTTTAAATTTTCCTTTATTGCTTCCCTGCCAACCTCTTTTTTTGGCAGAATGTTGGTTGTAGAACATATTTCTATTGTCCTGTAATTGTATTTCAATAATTCATTGTCCCAATACCTGAGTGGAAACGCCTTTGTGCTTACACCCATTTTCATGGTTTGCTGAGTGTTCTGCTTAATTTAATTTTTTTGAATATCAAGAAACCGATTTTTATATTTTATATCTTTCCTCGTATAAACCTTTAAATATAACTTTTATTTGTTTTTTACATGCTGTTGCATGAGTTGGTTTTTCTTGATATTCTTGGTGATGTGAGGCAACATACCTATCCAAAAAAGCCAGAAAAAGCATTTTTTGATGGCTCTTCCATTCCGGGATTTTCGGGCATTGAAAAAAGCGATTTAATGCTTGTTCCTGACAGGGAATTTGAATGGGTTGATGGAAGAATAAGGTATATATGTGATATTTTATCACCTGATGGAAAAAGGTTTTCAAAAGACCCGAGGGGTGCATTAAAAGCTTTTCTTGAAAAACAGGAATTTGAATTTTTTGCTGCCCCTGAAATAGAATTTTTTATTTTTAATGGTCTCTCCCCTTTTGATAAAAAAACATATTTTTTCCCGCCAAAAGAAGAAGTAGAAAACATTGCTGAGCAAATCCTTTCCCTTGGCATTCCATTGAGAAAATGGCATCATGAGGTTGCAAATGGGCAATATGAATTCAACC
>CAZTVD010000048.1:0-4685 GCA_964616955.1 Candidatus Woesearchaeota archaeon | reverse complement strand
ACGCATACCCCCATTTTTTCAAGGTTTTTTAAGATTTTTTTGTGTGTTGCAACTGCATGTATTTTGATTGTTCTTGGCATTTTTCTGTGACCAATACCTCCAAGGGTTATAACCTGCTTGACACCAAGAGATTTTGCTATTGCCAGTACTTTCTCACACATCCTGTATGTTCCGCTTTCAGATGAGGATTGGGTGTCACCAGAAAGCAAAAGGATATCCCTTTTTTTGTTTTTTATATAAAAAATTTTCCAACAGGGAAGCGCACACAAACTCTCTTCTGTTACAAAAACAGAATGGGGAAGGTCCTCTGAATAAATCCTGCAATATTCTTTTGCATCAAGTTCATTTGCTATAAAATCAACAGCAATCTTGGCAACATTCCCTATACCGGGCAATCCCTCTATGAGAACGGGGCTCTTTAATTTTATTGCTTTTTTTTTCTTAACAAGAAGCATTTTTTGTCATCCTCCTGTAGTGCGCATACCTATCCTCAGGCGAAAATTTTGGGGGTTTGTTTTCAATTGTTTTCCTTCCACATCTCGGGCATTTCTCTTTTAAAGTGTATTCTTTACATTTGGTGCAAAAAAACATTTTCATTGGGCAGCACCAAAAATTATTTTTCTTTTTTTGCAAAGAGAGGAAAGCATATCAAAAAATTGGTTTATTTTGTTCTGACCTTGCTTTGGCTTGTTTGTTGTTATTGAAGCAACATATTTTGGTGCAGAATCATAAAAAACAGAGATATCCGGATTCTTTTCCATTACCTCTGAAAATACTTGCTTTATGTCCTCTACGCCCTCCTCTTCATAGGACTTAATTGTAAAGCTTTTTTTTATGATTATCTTCTTTTTTTCAAGTATGTTATTTATTTCTTTTATTAGCTCGTCTTTCCATTTTTTGTCAATATTGAGGTTTTGTAGCACCTCAGCACCCTTTCTCTGTAAAACTTTCATAAAAAGCCCAAGGCTGTCATAATTTCTCAGAATCTCCTCCTCCACTTCCTCCTGGCTTTTGTTTATTCTTTTGCCAATAAAAGAGAGAAACTTATCCAGCCTTTTGCTCAATCTCCACTCAGACAATTTTCTTTTTTTGTCTGATTCCCTCACCCTTTTGAGGGAGACATCAACATAGCCCTTTGCCCTATTTATTCTCAGAGCAAGGCAAACAATCTGTTTGCCTTCATGTATATAATCCTTGATATTTTTTATTCTACCACTCGCTACTTCTGAGATATGCAGCATTGCATCAAGATTTTCATATTCATCAAGAGAAACAAAGGCTGAATGTGGCGATATGCTCTTCACAGTACATATCAAAAGTTCGTTTTTTGAGGGAAGCCCTTTTTTTAGTATCATTCCAATACTTCCAGAACCTTTGCCTTTATTTTTGATTTTCCTCCTGTTGGCTCAACAAGGAGATTCCCGCATTTTTTACAAACAACCCTGCTTGCAGCACATCCAAAAACCACTTGTTTGCTCCTGCATTTCGGGCAGGAAATCCTCAAAAATCTGGATTTTGGAGCAAGTATGAAGTTCTTCATTGCATATCCACCCTTTTCATCCTTTTTCCTTTTTTTGGAGTATGTTCTTTCCCGCATTCAGAACATTTGTATCTAAAATCAATTTTTTTTGTTGTTTTTGCACCATATTTAATGCCCTTCTCCGGCTTGGGCCTTGGATATCCGCCGTAACCTGCAATTTTTTTGTTGAAACGCCTCTGCCCCTCTTTCATCGCACCCCTTCTCCTTCCTGTCTTGACCACAGACACCTTGTGCTCTGTGTATTTTTTGCAGTGAGGGCAATATCTCCTCTTTTTTTTAGGGATTTTCATTTTTTACCACTTCCTCTGCTTTTCCTCTTTCAATAAAGAGTTCTGCCAATTCCTCAGGAAGTTGAACTTCCTCTCCTATTTCATATGGCCCGTATTTCTCCTCTTTCCATACAAAAGAGGCAATACTATCATTGAATTTAATTGTTTTAAGAACCTTCTCTTCCTTTTTAATCTTTTCCGATGAGGAAATCTCCTGGGATATCCTTTTTCTGTGCTTTCTAATTATGTCAAGAACATTCTCAAAAAGCTCTTTCTCCTGCTTTAACATATTGGATGTATTATATATTTTAATGTCTTTTTTTGCTGAAAGAATTGCCTGATATATTATTTTTTTCTCCCTTAACTGAAAAAGAGAATCAACAACTTTGAGGGCATTTTCCATTTCCTCCCTTGCCTTTTTCTCCATTTCAGCAGCAAAAGGGTTGCTCTCATCTTTATTTCTTGCAACAATTTCTTTTTTGTCCTTCAAATATTCTGAGAATTTTTCTATAAAATCCCCCCCAATATCCTGAAGGCTCGTTGTTTCCCTTTCCCTTCTCTGCATATTCCTTATTTCTGAATAGGTTATCATTTGCCTGCACCCGATTTTTTCTTATTTTTCATACTTTTAAAAGTATAGTTAACTGGATTTTTGATTGTTTTGCATATATTATCAGGAAAACACACCTTCATATCTTTATAATATCCCTTATTATCACAATTTGGGGGAAGATAAGTGGGGTTCCTTGCATACCACTTCAATTGGCTTTTGATATAATTCTCCCTGAGCGGCTCCTGGTTACTTTTGTTCCATTCCATTATTTTTTCCTCAATCATTTTGCTGTTCCACCCAACAAGCCGAAGAAAAGTGGCCAACAGGAAAACACTTCTCTTTCTCCCATCTTCCATGCCCTGCAATATCTTTTTTATGCATGGGGGGAAAAATTTCTCAGGAACCGCTTTTTCAGGTATGGAAAACTCCCCTTTTTCTGATTTTTCCTCTTTTTTTTGTAAAAAATCAAAAGCCTGAGAAAAAAGATACTTTGCCTCCCCCTTTCTTCCTTTCCTCTCCAGAAAAGGAAGCTCAAATGAAAAATTTCCTATTTCAGCCATTTTTCTCTCAAAGGACAATATTTGTGATTTTTTTACAGGCACACTTGCAAGCCATGTCTTTTCATTGAGCGAATAAACCATCCTGAAAAGATGCCTGCTTGAAATAGCTACACTATCAATCCCAATAACCTCAAATGGATTGAATTCATCTCCCTCAAACAGCTCTTTTTGTTTTTTTCCTGTTTTTTTGCATACTCCTTCCAGATCTCCCTCATAATCAATGATTTCCTCACTGAGCTTTTTTTTAATCATCCCCATAAGGTATAAAGATATGCTTCTTGCTGTTTCAGGAAAAAGGGTTTTTATCTGTTTATTGTTTATTTTTTCAGGAAATGTTTCAAAAGGAACCGCTATATGCCATCCAGTTCCACCTGAAAATTTCACATAAATATGAGATATGTCATGATATTCCAGCGCTTTTACAATAAGATGGGCACATATTTTTCCATACTCAAAAACTTTTGTATCAATATCAAACACAAGGTCCCAGCCAGTTCTTATTGAATCCATCTCCTGTTTTTTCATGTCAGAAGACAGCATCATCGGGTTGAGCCATCTTTCCTCACTCATATGGAAACTTGTTGCACCGTTCCTTATCCAGTCCTCTAAATCGGAGACATATAAGAGGGTTTGGGGCCTCTTTCCAAATCCGCCATCCCTGAATCTTGGGACAACTTCCCTTTCCCTCCCCTCCCTCAAAAGAGCTTCTTTTAATTCCTTCTGGGAATAATATTTCAGAATATCCGATATCTTCATAGCATGCATAATAATTATTTTCTGCCCTTATTTAAATAATAAATCAATCAGGCTCAATCCTTGGAGCAAGAATGAATTTTATATTTGCCTTTTCGCCCACCCTGTATTCTATCTGCACGGGATAATCTGTGCTGAATTTCAATATAACAGTGTCAGTATGGGAAGATGGCTTAATCATTTTTTCAAGATAATCAAGACTATACCTCGCCTTTCCCCTTCCCTCAAACACAAAATCCTTTGTATCTTTATCCATCACCATTTTGAATTCCCTTGATTCGCTATCAGCCCTCATAACAAAATTTTCCTGTGTAAGTTCAAAAACAACAGAGTCCGAAACCATGAGCGCATCTGTGATAGATTCTTTAAAAACTTTTGAATTCATTTTTATTGAGGCTGTGAAATCAAAAGAGTGCTGTTTTTGCTCAGAGTCAAGGGGCTCAATTAAGGGTATGGAAAAACTTCTTATTGAATCGCCCTGAAACAAAATCTTCAATTTATTCTCCTCTTCATCAACTTCCATGACCATAATGTCGGACATTCTTGCTCTTTTCAATATCTTCAGGAGCATTTCCATATTGATTGTTATTTTTGTCTCGCCCACCTCATAAGAATCAAAAGCAGAGCTGTTCATTGTAAAAATCACCATGGCTGCTCCTGCAGAATCCATTGAAATGAGGCTCATACCATTCTGATTTGCAACAAAACTTGCCTCAGAAACCATGGAGGCTATGGAGTCAAGCATATTCCTGAAAAATGCCGGGTCCGATGTTCTGATCTTAAACATAAGAATAAGGGTTTTGTTAGGATTTTATATATTTTTACATTAATAGGGCAATATTCTGCTTATGAGCATTAAGATAATGCCAACAAGGATGAGAAGAATGGGTAGAGTTATGCCAAAACCCATCAAATCAAAGAGTGGATTTGAAGTATCAATAGGCAACTCAAAAGGCAATAAATTCATATAAATTGCTGCACCAAAAACAAGGACAATAATGCCAAAAAGG
>CAZTVD010000047.1:0-4720 GCA_964616955.1 Candidatus Woesearchaeota archaeon | reverse complement strand
GTCCCGGCGTTTTTTTGGCAGAGCATAAAAACAGATATTCTTGCGGTAAGTGCGGTTATACTGAGTTCAAATAACTATTATCTAAAACCCAGTTCTTTTCTCAAATCTTTTTTATACCTTCCCCTTGCTTCTGCTAATCTCATTCTTTTTATGACTTCTTCATGCCTATATTCTTTCAATATTATTGAAAAACACCTTTCCCATATTGTTGGATGTTTGCTCATGAGAGCCCTTTTTAGAAGAAGCAAATCAACTGCCTTGTCCTCTATTTTTTTGCTTATAAAACTCAAACCAAAATCAATGAAATAAACTTTGTCATTTAATATCATGTTGCTTGTTGTTAGGTCTCCGTGGATTATGTCATATTTATGGAGCAACTTTATAGACTTCCCAATCTCAACACACACTTCTTTTTTGTTGTGCAGTGATTCAAATACATCCTTTAAAACATTTCCTTCAATAAATTCCATAATTATCTCATAATCCTTTGTTTGCAGGATTTTTGGGCAATTTATGATTTCACCTGCCTTTTTCATAATCCTTGCTTCTGCCT
The DNA here is from genome assembly GCA_964616955.1 of Candidatus Woesearchaeota archaeon. Classification (GTDB taxonomy): domain Archaea; phylum Nanobdellota; class Nanobdellia; order B33-G15; family B33-G15; genus CAZTVD01. Next base: position 4,167 of record CAZTVD010000047.1, on the reverse strand, counting down.
TTGTTCTTCTTTTTCTCAATTCCATGTCTATTTCCCTTATTCTGTAGCCTTTTCTTATTCTTTTTTTAGAAACATTCCCTTTTTTCAATGATATGACTGCCTCTGCCCCTATGCCCAGGATATGCATTTGAGAAACCTCCCTATTTCCTCACCAACTTTTTTTGGATTCCTTTTGAGGGAATTGTGTCCCGCGCCAATCACAACAACTTTTGCATTAAGAAGCCTGGCTGTTTCTTTTGAGACCTTGGCATGAATCACCTTGTCATTTTTTCCTATTATAAAAAGTGATGGTATTTTTAATTCCCTTAATTCATCCTTGATATTCAAATCCAGGGGCAATGCAAGACCCTCAAAAATAACCTTTGGGTCCATTTTTGTGAAATTTTCAATAAATTCAAAAATATCCTCAAAGTCCTCTATATTCACCTTAAGAAGTATCCTCAAAAATTCCCTTGGTTCTATTTTTTTTTCAATATATGCAGAACTGTTCAGGACAATAAGACCCGCCACATCCCCCCTGTTTTTTGCAGCGTAATACAAAGAAAGCATTCCGCCAAGAGAATGCCCTATAAGAACAGGCTTTTTGATTTTTTCCTTTTTTATTATTTTTTTCAGTTCATCAAGAAGAATTTTCCATGTAAGATGTTTAAATGATTTTGATTTTCCATGACCTGGCAGGTCAGGCATTATCAATTTATAACCAGAAAAATATTTTTCTATTGGCTTCCAATACATATTGTTCCCTGTTAACCCATGTAAAAGGATTATTGGTTTGCCCTTTCCAATTTTTCTGTAGTAAATCATCTCCAGCACACCTCCACATCATCTGTTCTCCAATTCTGGATAACTGGACCGTCTTTTGCCTTGGACAAAATACCAAGCCAGGCAATCATTGCACCATTGTCCACACAATATTCTATTTCTGGAACAAACATCTCTGCCCTTCTCTCCTTGCACATGGTTTCAGCCATATCCCTCAACCTCTTGTTAGCAGCAACTCCGCCTGCAAGAAGGAGTTCTTTTTTATTGCAATGCGCCATGGCTCTTTCTGCGACTTCTATAATCATTGAGAATGTTGTTTCCTGCAAAGAATATGCCAAATCCTCTATTTTGTATTTTCCTGTTTTTTGCTTTAAATTGCTTAATATCCCTCCAAAAGAAACATCCATACCTTTTACCACATAAGGCAATTTGATGTATTTGCCTTTTTTTGCAAGTTTTTCTATTTCAGGTCCTCCTGGAAAAGGAATACCCACATATCTTGCAAAAGAATCAAAAAGATTCCCAATGCCTATGTCAAGAGTTTCCCCAAAAACCCTGTATCTACCACCCTCAAAGGCAATTACTTGGGTATTTCCGCCTGAAACATAGAGAAGGACCGGGTCTTTTGCTTTGGTTAATAATCTCCCAATTTCGAGATGGGCTATGCAGTGATTTACACCATAAACAGGGATATTCAGAGATTGTGAGAGGGTTCTTGCAGCAACAGCACCAACCCTTAAACATGGACCCAGTCCGGGTCCCCTTGCATAGGAAACTATGTCCAAATCCTTTCTGGAAACCCCTGCCATTTCCAGTGCCTGCTCAATTATCTCTGGGGCAACCCTTGCATGATGTTCGCTTGCCTCTCTTGGATGAATCCCTCCCTTTTCGGGTTTATAGGAGCTTTTGACATTAGCAATAATTTTGTTGTCTTTTATTATACCAACTCCAAAAGTATGGGCTGTTGATTCTATGCCAAGAGAGATCATATTTTTACAATCATTCTGAGATGTTTAAGTGTTTTGCTAAAAATTAGATAGAAAAAGATTTTTAAATGATATAACTCTCTCCTTGTTTAGGATTGGAGAGGCATTGCGTCTCCAAGTCGGTGGTAATATGGCAAGGATTCATGCAAGAAAAAGAGGAAAGCATTCAAGTAAAAAACCCCTGAGAAAGGGTGTTCCCTCCTGGGTTGGTTTGAAACCAGGGGAAATAGAAAAAAAAATAGTTGAGCTTGCAAAAGAAGGGAAATCTTCAAGCCAAATAGGGATTATACTGAGGGATTCTTTTGGTGTTCCTGATGTCAAAGTGAGCATTCAAAAGAGCATAACAGATGTTATGAAAGAAAAAGGACTTTATCCCGAGATACCAGAGGACCTTTTGAATCTTATAAAAAGGGCGGTTCTTGTAAGAAAGCATTTGGATGTTCATAAAGGAGACAAGCATTCAAAAAGGGGTTTGCAATTAATAGAATCCAAAATCAGGAGGCTTGTTAAATATTACATAAGAACCAAGAAGCTTCCCTCTGGTTGGAGATATGACCCAGAAAAAGCAAAATTATTGGTGGAATAAATGCTAAAAAATAATTTCAGGAGGGTGGAAAATGCCTAAAAAGTGGTTTAAAATACTTGCTCCAAAAATTTTCAATAAAATGGAGATAGGTCAGAGCCTTTCAGAAGAGGGAAAGGATTTGCTAGGAAGGACAATTTCCCTTCCTCTCTCGACCCTTCTGGGCGATAGGAGCAGGCATTATGTTATAGTGAAATTAAAGATTGTTGATGCTAAAGAGGGAAAGGCATTTACAGAAATAAAGTCAATGAAAATTTCAAGGTCTTATCTTGTGAGGTATGTGAGGAGAAGGACATCAAGGGTTGATTCTATTGATGATGTTGTTACAAAGGATGGGAAAAGGATGAGGATAAAATCTCTTCTTGTAACTGCTTTTAAAGCAAAAAGAAGGCAGAGATATTCCCTGAGAAAAGCACTTTCAGAGGAAGTTAAAAAAAGGTTGAAGGAATATACAGCAGATGCTTTTGTTTTGTCTGTTTCTGTGGGAAAATTTCAGGCAACAATCAAGAAAAAATTGAGCAAGATTTATCCTTTGAGATTCTCGGAGATAAGGGTTATTGAGATGAAAGATTAGGTGCCTGTTTCCCATGATTTCACAATTTTTTGATGAATCTTGGTTTTTTTCCATTTGAAAGAAGGACAACCCTGGACTCTTTTTTTTCATCAATTATGTTATAATCAGAGATTTTTTCTATTTCTTTTGAAAATTCTTTTACTTCCTCATGATACGGCATATTCTCCACTTTCATCCTTTCCCTCGAATAACTGACATACATATATGCTTTGGCTTCTATGAAATCCACCGAGTTATCTATTATTTTTATATATTCCTCTGGATTTTTCATATTCCAACCTTTGACCATTGTCAATCTTGCCACTTTCCTGCATTTTTTCTCTTTCATTATTCCAAAACTTTCTTTTATTCTTTCCCATCCATCCTTGATTAATGGTCTGCATAGTTTTGTATATGTCTCTTTATCTGGTGCAGCAAGAGTAATGTATAACTGGGTTGGGTTTATTTTTTCAATTACATTTGGCATTGTTCCATTGGAAACAACAAAAGTTGTGAAACCTCTTTTTTCATATTCCTTTATGAGTTCATCAAGATAGGGATAAAGGGTGGGTTCCCCCAACAAAGAAATGGCCACTTGGTTGGGATTTTGCGCCTCTTCCCATTTTTTTAAATCAACTCTTTTGTCCCCCTTGAATCCCACCAAAAGCTTTTTTTGGAATTCTATTGTCTTTTCCACAATTTCTTTTGGCTCTTCAAATTTTGATTTTCCTCTCACATAATCCATTGCCCTCCAGCAAAACAAGCAATTATGGTTGCATACATTTACAGTGGGTGTCATCTGAAGACATCTGTGGGATTGGATGCCATAAAATTTCTGTTTATAACAAACACCCTCATTTCTCAAACTCTTTTTTGTCCATGAACACAATTTTACAGCAGTATTCCCCCATACCATATATCCCTGTTTTTTGAGAAGCTCCTCATAAATCATATTTCTTATTTCAATTAATCACTTAAAAAACATAGGATATAATTATTTTACAAAATTTTTTACCTTTTTCAAATAAATTTTATATCCTAATATCCTGGATATTTTTTCTAATTTTTTATCTATTGCTTCGAATATAAAAGCAAAAAAGGATAAAAATGAAAGTTTTGATAGGGTCTTTAAAAATATTTTTGGAAAAAACGGTAAGGAGTATAATCTTATAAGAAATTCCCAAAAAGCATTTTTTTTATTGAATGGTATGATATCAACTGCCTCAGCCCACCCCATTATTTTCATTTTCTTTCTTTTTTCTATTCTTTTTGTTAAGATTGTG
>CAZTVD010000046.1:260-4866 GCA_964616955.1 Candidatus Woesearchaeota archaeon | reverse complement strand
CCAGCTTTTTAGCAGATGGAGACCATCTCATGATGAACTTTTGCAAATCTTGTCTGATGAACAACAGATTATGCTCAAAATAGGCATATTGCACAAATTGAGCAATTATGGGGAAGATTTATGGAGGATTTATTTTGCTTTCCAGAATAGATTTTATTCAATAAAAGAAGAACTTGAAAAAGAGGGTTTAAAAGAGAGATTTATAAAATATTTTTCTATAGCAGAGATGTACTCAAAGAATATGCAGGCCCTTACCCACGACATAGAATTTGTTTTGCAAAATGCATTTAGGGAGGAAATTTATGTTTTCCCAATAAATCAGAGTACATTTCTTTTATGTTTTCCAGAAGAAAAGGATATTATCCTCAGAAGGTCAATGGAATTTCTTGATAAATATGTATGATTGTGAATTGACCCAAACTCTTATAAATCATACGATTAATTTTGTTTTCTATGGCTAAATTCAAAGAAGCAGAAGCAAGGATTTTCAGAAATGTATTCATATGTAGAAAATGCAAATCAAAAATAAGGGCAGAACCACAAAAGGTAAGATTGGGAAAAGTAAAGTGCAGAAAATGCAATTCAAAGAATTTGAGACCAAAAAGAAAAGACATGAAAAAAGGCGCATAAAATGGATTTTGAGCTCCTGTCAGCAATTATATTCTACTCTGTTCTTGCACTTATTATTTATTTGAAAAGGGACAAAGTTACAAGAATCGGTAAAATAGTTATTGCCATAAAATCAAAGAAGGGTATAACCTTTATGGAGAGGATAGGGAAACATAAAAAAGCTGTTAAAATACTCTCCACTATTTCTTTGCCAATTACTTTTTATTTCCTTTTTTCAGTTATTTTTCAGTTTTTATTGAGTTTTTATTATACTGTTTCCACACCAAATCCTGAAGCAACTGTTGCTTTTGTTGTGCCTGGTGTCAGGATACCCGGTTCCCCTCTTTTTTTCCCTTTTTGGTATACTATAATTGCTATAATGATTGTTGCAGTGATTCATGAATTCAGCCATGGCATAGTTGCTGTTTCTGAGGATGTTCCCATAAAATCATCTGGATTTGGCTTGTTCTTCATTTTTTTTATTGCTTTTGTGGACCCTGATGAAAAAAAAATGGAAAAGGCAAGCAATCTTTCTAGAATAAGGATAGCCTCAGCAGGACCAATGTCCAACATTGTTTGTGCCTTTTTGATATTTTATCTTCTATCTTTACTTGACCCCCTGCTTGTCCATAATTTTGATTTTACTGGCATAAGGATTGCTGGGCTTCTTGATGGTTATCCTGCTCAGAAAGCAGGAATACCTGTTGGTGCTGTTATAACCTCAATAAACAACAACAAAACCCTCAATATGACTCAATTCACTGATGTTCTTTTTTATTTGTCCCCCAATTCAACAGCCTCAATTTTGACAGATAGGGGGCTATTTAACGTTACTCTTGCACAAAATCCAAATAATGCAAGCAAGGCATATATTGGGGTTAATGTGGAACAGGCGTGGAAATTCAAACAAAACAATTTGTTTTCACAGGTTTTTTATGCTTTTTTTGGAGTGCCATACTACCGCTTTTCACCTTATGACAGGGGGTTGTTGTGGTGGGTGGCTTTTATTGGTTTCTTTGTTGGTCTCATGAACCTTTTGCCTATTTTTGGGCTTGATGGAGGGATAATCTTATATAGTTTATGCTCCTACATAGTAAAAAACAAGCAAAGGAGGAACAAAATTGTTGGGTATATTTTCACTTTTTTCACAATTATTTTCATCCTCACAATCATACTACCTTATATTCTGTAATGTATTTAACCACTGAAGGAGTATAATATATGGTGTTTCCAAAACCAGCAGAGGATTTTATCCTCTCCATAGCAAAAGAGGAAGGTCTTGAGTTAGCTAAACTTCTGAAAAAAACAGGCAAAATTGATGAATTTACTCTTGCAGAAAAGTTTGGTAGGGATGTTAATTATGTTAGGAGCTTGTTGTATAATCTTTATGAATACAAGGTTGTATCATACTCAAGAAAAAAGGACCCAAAAAGAATGTGGTGGATTTATTATTGGGAGCTTAATGAAGATAGAATTGATGAGTTGATTGAAAAGAATATCCTTGAGGAAATAAGGTTGTTGGAAGAGCAAAAGAACAAATTATGGGACAACCAGATTTTTGAATGCAAGGAATGTGGCAGGGTGTTCAATTTTGAACAAGCGGCTGAGAATGACTTCAAATGCCCTGCATGTAATGATGTTTTGCAATATGTTGATTCTTCTTTTCTTGTAAAAGAGATTGAAGAAAAACTTGGGAATTTGAAAAAGGTTCTTAGTTCTGTGAGAAAAAGCCAGGAGAGAAGGAGGGTTAAGAGAGAAAAAGAAAAAGAAGAGGAGCAACTTAAAGAAAAAAAGAGAAAAGCAAGAGAAAGGGCTGAGAAAAGAAAAGCAAAAAAAATCAAAAAGCCAAAAAAAACTAAATGATGTATTCTGGAGCTTGCTCTTTTTTTTGGATTGGGGGGGATTTTTGTGATGGAGGAAAAGAGTATATTAAAAAAGATAACTGGTTTTTGCATTCTGACCCACATTCAAGGGTTATTAAGTATTCTCCGTCCAAATCACATGTTGTATTTGGAAACTCAATAATTCTCTCAATGAGTAAGTAAGGTGTACTCCTCTTCTCACAATGGCTACAATAAAAACTTGTATGACTTCCTTTTTCAGATTTAAGAGAAATTGCTGGATAGTCGAGGGTGGTTATTAATACATGCTTTGCCCCACCTTTGTCTGATTCCAATTCATGAAGAATTCTTTTATAACATGTTACTTTTTCTTCAAAACGTCCGGTTTTGAATATGCGTTTTTTTGGGGATACCAGCCTTTCTTCCCCGGGTTTTTTTGGTTCTTTTCTGCTGACAGAACCTATTATTTGTGGATTGCTTAATTTATCCATCTGGCTCTTAACATAATTAATTGCAGAAATTATTGCATCAGTTTTTCCATCCTCAAATCTTTGGATATGGGGCAGTTCAGGACTAATTATTCTTTTTAAAACATCCTCACCAAAGGCATTTTCAAGTGTTTCTTTTAACCTCTCTTGGTTAATTCTTATTTTTTTGCCAATAATTTCCTCTAATCCCATAAGAAAAATTTCAATTTGCTATTTAAAATTCTTTCATTATTTCTGCTAGGCTATAATACTTCAATTTTTAGGTTTTCTTCTTTGGTTTTTATTAACCCTTATGTATCCCCTATCTACAATTTTCGCAATATATTGCACTTTAGAAATAGCTATTCTTGACAATAGCCCCGCCAGGATTCGAACCTGGGTTACAGGGTTTCTTCCTTTTGATGAAACTCTTAAAAAAGGTTTCGTCCAAAGCCCTGTGTCCTTGGCCACTAGACGACGGGGCTATAGGTATAAATCATTAGCAAACCATTTTTAATTATTGTGCTTTTGAAAGGATTTTCTCAGCATCTTTTATTGCTTCTGAAAGAGCTGTTTTTAATTTTCCTGCTTTTTTGATGCTTATGGGATTGCCTTTTCTTGGCAGGAACATATAAACCTCGCACCTGTTTCCTTTGATCCTTTTCACTCTTATTCTTGCTGAATTTATTGAAAATCTTTTCAGTCTCTTCTCCAGTTCTCCAGCAATTCTTTCTTTTTCATTTTTATTTATTTCTCCAGAAAAAACAACATCCATGTTTTTTTCTTCTTTTACGAGCATCCCCAAAAGGTCTCTTCTGAGGAGAATTCCCTCAAATTCACCCTCAAGATTTACAACAGGGATTCCCCTGATTTGTTCTTTTAACATTATTTTTAAGGCTTTTTTTAAGTCGTCCTCTGTTGTTATTGTCAAATTGCTCCTTATTATGTCCGAAACAGATTTTTTTGTGATATCTATACTCTCTCCAACAAATCCATTTTTTTCTATTGAACCCATTGACCTAATTATGTCTGCCCACACAACCTGCCCTATACATTTTCCGTTTTTTACAACAGGAAGCCTGTCTATTTTGTTTGATTCCATTATTCTTTTTGCTTTTGATACAGAATCTTTGGGTTTGAGAAATTCAGGTATTCTTCTTATAACACTGCCTGCTTTTTTCCCTTTGAAGAAATCGAGATGTGCTTTCAAAATATCATAATCGCTGACAACACCAGAGAGATTTTTATCAAAAACAACAATAAATTCTGCTCCCGAATTCTTCATCAATTTTATAAGTTCTTTTACTTCTTTTTTGCTGTTTACAACAGGAGTGCTTGTTACAAAGTTCCCTGCCTTTTCATTCCCATGCAATTTTATTTTTCCCATTAAATCAAAAAAACTTATTTTCCCCAAAAGCAAGTTTCCTCTTAATACAGGCAGTTCTTTATAGTTAAATTTTTCCATTAATGAGATGGCTTTTGTTATTGATTCATTTTCCTGAACATATTTCACTTTTTTTTTCATAATGTCAGAAACTTTCATGGTACAGAATAGCTGTTCCGTACTTTAATTTTTTGCTACAATTTTTTTAACATATAAGGTCCCTCTTTTTTATAACCCTTCTTTCTGTAATATTCCCTCACTCCTATGCCAGATATCACCACAATCTTGTTTTTTCCCTCTTCCTT
>CAZTVD010000046.1:0-250 GCA_964616955.1 Candidatus Woesearchaeota archaeon | reverse complement strand
ATTTTTTCAGCCCATTCGAGAAGTTTTCCACCATAACCTCTGTGTTGCCACTCGCCTTTTTTTCCAATGGGTGTTGTGGGTCCATAAATATGAAGCTCTCTTATAATTGCAGTGTTGTTGTCAATCTCCCTTCTATGGCTTTTTAATGGAAACCTCATTCTCAAAAGCCCTATCAAAATATCTTTTTTCCTGTCTTCGTAAGAGAGAAATATTTCCCTCCCTTTTGCTGAATATTCTCTCCTAACTCTTT
>CAZTVD010000045.1:0-4889 GCA_964616955.1 Candidatus Woesearchaeota archaeon | reverse complement strand
GATAATTTCACCATTACTATATTAGGCGATTTGATTGCCAATATGAACAGCCCAGATGGCTCGTCAAACTATACTGGCGGAGATTTGATAACAATAAATGGCACTTTAGTGGATGATTGTTCCAATACAATAACTAATGCAGAAGTTTATTTTAACCTCACAAATACAAGAACAGGTCAGAGTTTCCGCTGTCCTGAAACAGGTTTTGCCAATTTTGCAAATGGCATGTATAATTGCACTTGGGATTCCAACAATAAGCCGGGTGGATGGTATGATGTTACAATTTTTGCAAATAAAACATATTACAATCCAGATAAAGATACTGTAAATAATGCCTTTTTCCTTGTTACTCCTGTTGAATTGTCCAGTCCAAGTGTAAGTTATCCGGATGATGGGAGTTGGGGGGAAATCCATAATTTCACTGTGGTTGTCAGCCATTATGACCAGGTGGAAGTGTGCTTGCTTGAGAGGTTTGGTCCAACAGGAGAGTATTCAGTTACTGAATGCAGGAGTGCTGATTCCCCTAATAATGTTGTTTTTAACTTTACTAGGAACTATACCTGTAATGAAAAGGAAAAACTACTTTATTATATGTTCAATGCCACTCAACCTGGTCAGCCTGACAGTTATTCAGAAGTTGGAAATAGTTCGTTAAATCACTATGTTACAAAGGATGACATAAATTTTGTGTATGTTTATGGAAATGAAAGCGTTATAAACAGGTCAGGGGGATACTATCAGAGATTTATACTTTATGTTAATGATACTGACAGGAATGAGCCAGCTTATGTATCTTCTCCTCAGGCACCACTTGTTTTCTTTAATATCCACAATGGAACACAATTTTTGAATGATGGGAATAATTACACCATACCTTCTGGAAATGTTACTTATTACTTCAATCCAAATTGCAGTTATTTTGCGGGCAAAAGAGAATGGTATGGCTATACTAAACCTACAGACCAGTGTTATAAAGAAGTAAATAGTTCTAAATACAATATAACTATCAAAGGAGATTTAACCCCAAATATAACTTTTCCTGATGGAATTCAATACAACAGGACAGCTGAACTTTACATAAATATCACTGGTAATGTTTTTGATGAATGTGAACACCAGTATTTTGGAAATGCAGATGTTAATTTTACAATAACGAGCATAGCCTTTCCCTACAATACTTATTATTGTGATTCAATAGGAAATTATGGCAATGGAACGTATAATTGCACATTTAATGCAACATCTGCTGATGAGGGATGGTATAATGTAACAATAAATGCTTCCAATATCCAATATTATAATAATGGAACATCCACAAAATATAAATCATTCAAAGTTGTGCAGGAATGGGTACCCCCAAAATTGGAAAATGAAACAGCAGTGCCGGAATCTGATGGGGGATGGGGGGAAAACTGGACTTTTTCTGTTAATGTTAGTGATTTGAATGGCGATGATGTAAATGTTAGTTTCTGGCTTTCTCCTGACAATGCCTCATGGATATTTATTGAGTGGCAAATGTGCTATGATTGTGGTGCAGTCCAAAAATTATCTTTTTACTATGATGACTTTAATTGCTCTGATATGCCAGATTACTACTATAAGTTCAATGCTACTGATGCCCATAATAGCACAGATAGGAGTGGATTGAATGTTACACTTGACAAGGATGATGTGGTTGTTTATTATGGTGGGTTGGGCAATAATAGTGCAGTTAATAGAAGTGATACGACCCCACTTGTTTTGAGAATATATGATAGTGATAATTCTTCTTATATTGAGTGGGAGGTGAATGGGGCAATATGGGTAACAACCAATGGTTTGAATTACAGAAATGCACTAATAAACAAAACAAATTCGAGTGGTTATCTTACTTATTATTTCTCTCCTGATTGCAATTATCTTGCTATGAGTCAAAAATGGACAGGCGGAACATCGGGAGATTCCTGTTATAAAGATTATAATACTACTGAAAATCTCAATCTTTCAATAATAGGGCAAATAAAAAACATAGTTGTGTCCCCCACAGGGGATACTGGCAGTGGAGGAAGTGATGTATTCAATAAAGGAGAAAACATAACAATCAAAGTTAACATAACTGATTGGTGCAATTACACTATTTCTAGTGCTGATGTATACATAAACACCACGCACAATGTTGATTATACATGTTCACCAATATTTGAAGAAGGAGATGGGATTTATAATTGCACATGGAATACAACAAATGGCGAAAGTGGATTATATGGGATAAAAATATGGAGCAATGCAAGTTATTATAATATCAATCAAAGTTTTCATCCAGATCTTTTCTTTGTACAAACAGAGCCATTGATATTTGGGGAATATGTTAATCCTCCAAAAGCACCATGGGGAAGCACTTTTAATTTTTATGTTAATGTAACAGATGTTGATGAAACAGTCACATTGTATTTGTGGGAAACAAAAGACAATATCACTTGGTATCAGAGGGATTCTACTACATGTTTCAATTGCACAAATACACAGAAAACACTTTCTTATACACATTCCCTCCCAGGGGACATAGGGGATTGGTGGTGGAAGATAAATGCCACTGACCAGCATTCTGGGACAAATACAACCACTAACCATTCGCTTGTTGTTGATAAAAGGCATATTGATGTTGTATATTATGCTGGAAACAATAGTGTTGTGCATAGAGAGGATAACACCACTGTCCTGAGTACAAGGATTTATGATAATTTTACAGAAAACTTGCTTACCTCTGGTATGACAGGTGTTTTTTATGTAACAGAAAACGGAACAAAATGGGGAGCTCCATGGACAGGAACACATGCTCAGGGAACATTTAATACAACATTTAATCCTGCATGTGACTATAATACAAGGAAGCAAAGATGGTATGCTAATGTTAGTGAAAGCACAAATTATTATGGAAATGTATCTGATATCTTTTATGTATGGATTATGTCCAATTTAAGCACCAACATTACCTATCCTGGTGGTCAGGTTTTTGGCAGAGGGGATATTGTTAACATAAGTGTGGAAGTGTGGGACATTTGCAATAACCTCAGCGATATTTCTGTGAAAATAAATGTTACAGATGGTCAAACAAACTATACTTGCAGCCCTGTTAATGATTTGGGAAATGGGACATATTATTGCGAGTGGGATACCTCTGGATTGTCCTTGGGGTGGTGGAATGTAAGTGTTGATGCAACCAATATGTCTTATTTGCCTGCACATCAGCTTCTTGAAAATGCTTTTGAAGTGGAGCAGAGACCTGAATATCAAAATCCGGGTGTAGACCCATCACAAGAGGGGTGGGGGTATAAGTACCATTTCAACATAAGTGTTAGAGATAATGATGCGGGGGATACAGTTAACATTTCATTATGGAAGGCATATAATGCCAATGGACCATGGTATTATATCAATTCCACTACATGCACTAATTGCATTTCCTACACAACAATTGAATTTTACAAGAGATTTGAATGTTATGATTATACTAACAGCACAACACTCTACTATAAATATATTTTAAATGATACCTATGGTCTATATAAAGAGACACCTGCACAATCAATTAATTTTGAAAAGGATGATATTGATTTCATAGTTCATTCTGGTTCTGGAGAGGATGTGAATAGGGGTGACAGTATCCTCCTTTCAATGCTTGTTAATGACACAGATTATGAACAAATAGTCCCCGAAGGAGTAAATGTGAGCTTCCAGGTCACATATGATGGTGCAAGTTATTGGTCAAAAGTTTATAACACCACAAATTCAAGTGGCTATGTGCATTATTATTTCAGCCCAAATTGTTCCTATTCTGCCAGAGAGCAATACTGGATAACAACAGGCGAGGAATATTGTTATAAGCCTATAACTTCTTCCACACAGACACTTAATGTTTACGGATGGCTCCTAAATGATTTATTGGAACCACCCAAAGGTTCAAAATTCAATGTTACTGAATTGGTTGGACTTAATATGAGTCTTTCTTCTGAATGCGTTTCTGAAGGTCTTCAAACAGGAGCCACAGTTGTTTTTTCTTTCCAGAACAATATTACAAGCGATTTCTTTTATGGCGGAACAGGCACGGATTCTGGAGGATATTATAATTTTACATGGGATACAACAAATAAACCAGAGGGAGGATATCATGTTAATTTGAGTGCTACAAAACCATATTTCAATAAAAATGAAACAATATTCGACAATTGGTTCTGGCTTGAAAACAGAAATTCAACTTATTCAAATTTTGTTATAAGCCCGGAAACTGGAGGGTGGGGTCTAAATTATACATTTAATATAAGTGTTGATGACCCTGAGAATGATACTGTAACATGTTCATTATTTGTGGATACTGGGGGAGGATATGTTTTTAAGGGAAGCGATGTAGTAACTGCGCCGGGTAATTGCTCTGTTGTTGTGAGTGATTTTGATTGCTCTGATATTTCCAATGCAACATCTATTTTCCAGATAGATGATGGCTTTAATCAAATAAACACAACACCCTATTACGGACCAAATATGACAAAAGATAATGTTCAGATATATTATTTTGCTGGAAACAATTCTTACATCAACAGATTTAATGCTCAAAGCACTGTTCTTTCTTTAACAGTGTATGATACTGACAAACAGGTTAATTCTTCAGGTGTTCAATCAAAAATATGGATAACCAATGATAATTCCCATTTCAATTATTCTTTTCAGACAACAAGCAATTCATCAGGACAGTTCTACATAGATTTTATGGAGCATATCAATTGCTCTTATTCCACAGGATTGCAGTGGTGGATAGGTGGGGTGATGGATTCTTGTTATTTTGAATCAAATTATACATCCAATCTCACCACAAAAGTTATTGGGAAGATAAACAATACACTTTTGCAACCAGA
>CAZTVD010000044.1:0-4894 GCA_964616955.1 Candidatus Woesearchaeota archaeon | reverse complement strand
CTTTTTTTGTTTTTCTTTCAAAATTGCTTTGAACAAGGCCTTAAAATGTTTTTTATTGATATTTATATCTGGGTCAACAAACATTATTCTGTTTGTTATTTTTGATATTTTTCTGATTTCTTCAATAACCTTTCCAATATCCCTGAAAAGCATTTTTCTTTTGTAAAGCTTTGGCACAGAGCAGAAATTGCAGTTAAAAGGGCATCCAAATGATGTTACAAGATGCCTTGTGTTTCTGAATGGCTTTGTTTTTCTATAGGTTTCATTATATTTTGAATATTCAATTAAACTCGTTATTTTGTTTAGTTCCTTTTCTTCTGGGATATATGGTTTTTTGATTATGCTTTTTTTGCTGTTTTTGTAACATAAGCCAGGAATTTTATTGTGTTTCTTTTTTTCAATTAACATCTGGAAAGGTATCTCTCCAAAACCCCTTATGATAAAATCTATTTCCTTTCTGTTAATCAAATTTTCTGGATGTAGCCATGCATGTACTCCTCCAAGCACGGTTTTTGTTGATGGAGAGATGTTTTTTATTATTCTGCACATTTCTATTGTAAAATCAATTGTTTCTGAGATTGTTGATAGTCCTATATAGTCATACTTCCTGTTCAATATTTTTTTTAAATAGGAAAAAGGCTTTTTGTAGGAATTTGTAACAAAATAGTCCACAATATGCCCTTTTTTTTCCAGATGTGCAGCGATGCTCAGCAATCCCAGATGGGGATATAAAAAATGCGTTTCTATTGTGCTTGCCTCTTCCATTGTTCTTTTTGGCTCTATGAGCAAAATGTGCATATTCATCAGTTTACAAAGACATATTTAAATATTGTGATTAATAATATAAATTAAATAATATATTTTATAAATAATTATTATTTGGTATTTTTAAGGATTTTTTACTACCAAAAACTTTAAAAAGCATTGAAAATTTTTGAGTTTTAAATGCTCCAAAAGATTTTTATTTCTCAACAATTACTACTTACAGATTTAGGGACCGGTAGCTCAGATGACCTTTTCTTTTGGAAAGAAAAGCTCAACCAAAAGAAAGGCAAGGGCAATTTGGCAGAGCACCTGGCTTTTAATGGAAACTTTTTTGAAAAGTTTCATAAGGAAAGGAGACCAGGGGGTCGCGGGTTCAAATCCCGTCCGGTCCATTTGAGGGGGATTTGATGAAACACGATTTGGTTCCAAAACACAGAATCCTGTCAGAAGAGGAAAAGAAAAAAATTATGGAAAAGTATAATTTGAAGCTTCATGAATTTCCCAAAATCCTTAAAAATGATGCTGCAATCAGGGAAATGGAACCTAAGGTTGGGGATTTGGTGGAAATAACCAGAAAAAGCGCCACAGCAGGCGAAACAAAGTATTATAGGGTGGTTGTGCTTGAATAAAAAATATTCAAAAATATTGATGGATGCATATTTCAGGGATAATTCCCTTGTTCAGCACCAGTTGAATTCTTTCAATCTTTTTGTGAGAAAGGGGCTTCAAAAAGTTGTTGATGAGGAAAAACACATCTTGCCAGATATTATTCCGGAGGGCGTAAGGACAATAGAGGTAAAATTTGGGAGGATATGGATAGAAAAACCAGCAGTCAGGGAAGCAGATGGGGTTAGGAGAATATTGACCCCAATGGAGGCAAGATTAAGGGATTTAACCTATGAAGCACCAATATTCCTTGAAATGTGGATATCCAAGGACGGCGTGGATGAGGAAAAGCAAGTGGTCAATATAGGGAGCCTGCCCGTTATGGTGAGGTCAGATTATTGTGTTCTTCATGGGAAAACAAAAGCGGAAATGATACAAATGGGCGAGGACCCCGAGGATGTGGGGGGATATTTCATTGTTAATGGCACTGAAAGGGTGATTGTTGCAATAGAAGACCTTGCCCCAAACAGAATTTTTGTTGAAAAAGCCACAGGACCCTACCCCTATGTTGCAAAGGTTTTTAGTGATGACGGTCAGTTCAAGATACCCCATCTTCTTGAAAAATCAAGGGATGGGATTATTTATGTTTCATTTACAAGGATTAAGAGAATCCCGTTTACTGTTTTGATGAAAGTTCTTGGGTTTGAAAGCGAAAAGGAGATTATGGATGCAATTTCAAATGACGAGCGTCTGGAATCAGATATCTATATCAATCTCTATGAAACAGCAGATATACAGAGCCAAAAGGAAGCGCTTGATTATATTGGAAAGAAAATGGGGGTTACTCAAGAGGTTTTAAGGGCAAGAAGGGTATTGGATAGTGTTGATAATTACTTTTTTCCCCACATCGGGCATGATGAAAAGTCAAGAAAACTGAAAGGTTATTTCCTTGCAAAGGCTGTTAAAAAACTTCTTTTTGTTTCGCAGGGAATTTTGAAAGAAGATGACAAAGACCATTATGCAAATAAAAGGATACAATTGGCAGGGGACATGATGGAATCCCTTTTCAGATTTGCTTTTAAGATGCTTACAGGAGATATAAAATATAATTTTGAAAGGTTGGTAAAGAGGGGAAAAATGCCCTCTTTGGTGAGGTCAACAAGGGCAAAACTCCTTACTTCAAGGATAAGAAGTATCATATCCACGGGCGAGTGGATGGGTGGGAGGCATGGAGTAAGCCAACATCTTGATAGGCAGAATGTTTTTGCTTCCCTTTCTCATTTGAGAAGGGTTGTTTCTCCGCTCAGAACAAGCAGAGAGGCATTTGAAGCAAGGGATTTGCATCCAACGCATTGGGGCAGGCTATGTGCTGCTGAGAGCCCCGAGGGTCCTTCAATTGGTTTGAGAAAAAATTTTGCAATCCTATCAGAAGTTTCACCAAAAGAGGAAATTCCAATTAATAAATTTTTGAAAAAATTCGAGGATTATGGTTTGAGGGTGGTAAGGTGAGCGATGTATTTTTGGATGGGGTGTTTGTAGGAGCATGCGATAATGGCAGGGATTTTGCTAAAAAAATAATAAATGACAGGAGAAAAGGAAAAATACCTTATTATATAAATGTATGCTATGATGAAGAGGAAGATTCTATAAGAATAAATACAAAAGGCGGGAGATTGAGAAGACCATTGATTGTTGTAAAAAACGGAAAACCGCTTGTTGATGATGTTCTTCTTGAAAAAGTGGCTGAGGGGGAATTAAAGTGGGAAAATTTGGTGGAAAAGGGCTATATTGAGTATCTGGATGCTGATGAGGAGGAGAATGCCTATGTTGCTTTAAAACCAGAAGATGTCACTAATGAACATACACATTTGGAAGTGAGTCCTGCTGTTGTTTTTGGTGCCCTTGCAAATCTTGTTCCATTCCCCGAATACAACCAAAGCCCCAGAGTTATGACAGGGGCAAAAATGATGAGGCAAACACTTGGAGTTTATAGTAAAAATTTTGTTTTGAGAATGGATACAGATGTTTCTGTTTTACATTATCCTCAAAAACCAATCACAAGGACTTTTATGTATGATTACATTGATTATGACTCAAGACCCGCAGGACAAAACATTGTCATTGCAGTTCTTCCCTATGAGGGCTATAATATGGATGATGCCATAGTTATAAACAAATCAAGTGTGGAAAGGGGTCTTGGCAGGTCAACCTATTACAGGCCCTATGCTGTTGAGGAGTTGAGATATCCCGGTGGGCAGGTAGATAAAATCAGCATACCTGACAAAGATGTTTCAGGTTATAGGATGGAAGAGGATTATAAACATCTTGAGGAGGATGGAGTTGTTTATCCTTCTGCTTCTGTTAAGGGTGGGGACGTTTTGATTGGAAAAGTAAGTCCCCCAAGATTTTTGAGCAGCCTTGATGAATTCAGAATTGGTGTTGAGGAAAGGACAGAAACGAGCGAAGCAGTGAGATTTGGAGAAAAAGGTGTTGTTGAATCAGTTTTGTTGACAGAAACAGAGGAAGGAAACAGGTATGTTAAAGTCAAGGTAAGAGACAGCAGGATTCCGGAAATTGGGGACAAGTTTTCTTCAAGACATGGCCAGAAGGGCGTTGTTGGCATGCTTGTTAGGCAGGAGGACATGCCTTTCACAGCAAATGGCATTGTTCCGGACATATTGTTCAACCCACATGGTCTACCTTCAAGAATGACAATGGGGCATATAATAGAAATTCTTGCAGGAAAAGTTGGTGCCCTTGCAGGAAGATATGTTGATTCTTCCCCCTTTATAGGTGAAAAGGAATTTGATTTGAGGGAGGAGTTGCTTTCTCTTGGTTTCAGGGATGATGGCCTTGAAACAATGTATAATGGGAAAACAGGGGAAGAATTTCAGGCAAGGATATTTGTGGGCAATATGTATTATTTGAAATTGAAATATATGGTTGCAAACAAAATACATGCAAGGTCCAGGGGACCAGTGCAGTTATTGACAAGGCAACCGACAGAGGGAAGGAGCAAGGAAGGAGGTTTGAGGCTTGGAGAAATGGAGAAGGATTGTTTTGTTGCTCATGGCGCCTCTCTTGCTTTAAAGGAAAGGTTTGATTCTGACAAAACCATTGTTCCTGTATGCAAGGAATGCGGTTCTGTTGCAGTATATAATAAATTCAAAAAACAGGGGTTCTGTTTGAATTGTGGGGAAGATGCACCCATTGTCATGGTGGAGATGAGTTATGCTTTCAAACTACTGTTGGATGAGTTGAAAAGCATGAACATTTATCCAAAATTAATCATAAAGCCAAAGGGATGAAAATGGAAGTCATAAAAGATAAAATAGCGGGAATTGAATTCAGAATACTTTCTCCTTCTTTTGCAAGAAAATTGTCTGCTGTAAAGGTTATGACGCCTGAATTGTATGATGCAGATGGTTATCCTGTTGATAATGGTCTTATGAACTTAAGGATGGGGGTAATTGACCCTGGTTTGAGATGCAGGACATGCGGGTCTACAGTCCAGTATTGCCCG
>CAZTVD010000043.1:0-5017 GCA_964616955.1 Candidatus Woesearchaeota archaeon | reverse complement strand
AGGGTTTGCTATTTTCAGAAATTCCATTAAAACAACGATGGCATACAGGGTTAATTTTTTTGCTTGGGCAATGATAGCCCCCCTTACAATTTTTTTGTTCATTTTTTTGTGGCATTCCATTTTTAATTTCTATGGCGGAGAACGAATAGGATTCTATTCCTTTCAGGACATGGTGACCTATTATGTTATTGTTTACATATGCGGATGGGCAGTTTATGGGGAAGCAGAAAGGGATATAGAAAGAGACATCCGTTTAGGCGAGCTTGTCCAGAAAATAACAAAACCATTCTCTTATTTCAAACAGAGATTTTGGTGGGAATTGGGAGTAAAAACAACAAGTTTGGTTCTGGAAGTACTCCCTATATCTATTATTGCATATCTCATAGGGATAAGGGCACATAGTCCTATTCATTTTTTATTGTTCATGCTTTCGCTTTTTATGGCAATGGTCATGCGTTTTTTAATATCCTGCATAATAGGATTTATTGCATTCTGGACAAAAAGGATAATGGGGATTCGAAGAATATTGTGGGCTGTTGAAAACTTTTTTTCTGGAAGAACAATACCTCTTGACCTATTGCCAAGCGCTGTTTTCTTGATTGCATCGAATCTTCCATTTTTTTATATGGGATTCATTCCCGTAGGAATATTTACTGGCAGATATGATGTTTATTCTTCAATTGTTTACATAATAATGGGGGGCTTCTGGGTGATGGTGCTTTATTTTATAACAATCATTATATGGAAACTTGGAATGAAAAAATTTATGGGGGTAGGGATTTGAAATCCATAAAGATTTTTTGGAAGGAATTAAAAGTTGATTTGCAAAGCCAAATGGCATATAGAACAAACTTTTTTTTCAATACAATAGGCATGGTTTTATTTTCATTAATTGTTCCTTTTACTGTATTTGTCATATATGGCATTTCTTCGGGGATACCGGGATGGACATATGGCGAGTTTGTGTTCTTTTATGGGACCAACATACTTGTGTGGGGGATATCAAGATTTCTTTTTGAATTGATGATATATACAACAGAGTGGAGGGTACGCAGCGGACATTTTGACTTCTCCCTTCTAAAACCAATAAAAACCGAAAAATACCTCAGCATATCAAATCCGAACATTGAAGGCATTCCAATGATTGTAAGCGGGCTTCTGTTCATTCTATGGTCCCTGCCCTCAGTAAGTTTCACACTTATGTCTTTTTTAATATATATCACATTATGTTTCTGCGGGCTGGTTGTTTTATACTCCATTTCAATAATGCTGTCTGCTGCTGCAATCAGGTTTGTAAAAATAGCCCCATTGCTTGCATTTTACTGGACAATAAGCGATTTTACAGATTACCCTCTGGATATATTCAATGCTGAAATAAAAAATTTGTTCACCTTTATATTGCCCCTCGGGATTGTATCATTTTATCCATCCTCCTTTTTTCTCGGGAGAATTAATGATTATATATTAATTATTTGGCTCATAATTACAACACTGTTGTTCTTTTTTGCGAGCAGGTTAATTTTTAATAGAGCAATAAAGAGATATACAAGCGCTGGTGGATAATTTTATAAAACCATCCAAATAAGAACTTCCATGGAAAAAGTATTTTATGTTAGGGACAAAAATAAGTTGATTGAAGATGAGGAATTAAAAAGAAGGGGATTTGAATACGAATCAGCAGAAAACTTTGACAAAAAAGAAAAGGGATTTTACTTCATTATAAAGGGGGACAAGGAATTTTTTGAAAAATGTGAAGTGCTAAAAGAGGCAGAGGAAATAAAAGGAGAGGAAAAAGAGGAGATTATAAAAAAATTCAAAGAACATGACAGGGATGTTGTTTCAGGGATGGGTACAATATTCCAATAAAGTTTAAATAATGGTTCTTCTGTTTTTTAATAGGGCGACCGTAGTCTAGAAAGCTTTTCTTTAGAAAAGAAAACCTTCACCAAAAGAAAAATGGACAATGGTTAGGATTTCGGCCTTCCAAGCCGACGACCCGGGTTCAAATCCCGGCGGTCGCATATGAAAAAAGAAACAATAAAGGAATTAATAGAGAGAGCAAAACAGGTTGCAGTGCCTGTAAAAGCATCAAAAGATGTAAAAACAGGCGATGTTGGATGTGCCCTGATTACAGACAAAAACAACATTTATACAGGAACAAGCATAGACGCCAGCTGTGGAATTGGCTTTTGTGCAGAACATAGTGCAATAGCCAGCATGGTTACAAATAGAGAGTTCAGAATAAAAATAATTGTTGCAGTAACAGATGATGGGAGAATCATCCCACCATGCGGAAGATGCAGGGAATTGATATATCAAATAAATTACAAAAATCTGAATACAGATGTAATAATTGGGAAAAATAAAATTGTAAAGCTCAAAAAACTTCTTCCAGAAATCTGGCAGAAAAAATGTTATAGGGACTGATTATCCAAGATTGAAACAAGACCTCCTTTTATAGGACTATCTTCCTTCTTTAATGTATCTGTCCTCTTCACTTTTTTCAGATGCTTTCCTGTGTCCACACAATAAACAAATTCCACCCTTTTGTTTTCATAATTTTCTGCTGCTTTTTCAACAGCATAGTGAAAACTATCGGGAGAGATACTTCTTCTTGAAATTTTTCCATCAACAAGAAATTTTGATTCAGAAGGTAGAATAAAATAATAAATTGGGTTCAAATTAATACCAAAATACATGCCCAAAGAAAATTTATGATGCTTTGAGGAAAAAAGCATAATAAGAGGTCCGCCAAAACCCTTTGACATTTGAACCCAGTAATCCATGTTATAACATGGTGTTTGTTTCATAAAAAATTAACGAAAGCAGGCAAAACTTTAAATTAGATGGGATATTCAAAAATGGCATGAGTTTCACAATTTTAATAGGCGGGAGGGCAGGAGAGGGCGTGGCCCAGGCAGCAGAAATCCTTGGGAAACTTTTGACCCGCTATGGATTCTATGTTTTCAATTACAGGGATTATCCCTCACTGATAAGGGGCGGGCATAATTTCAATGTTCTGACCTTTGACAAAGAACCTGTTTATTCACAGGAGGAAAAAGCAGACATAATGCTTGCACTGAATCAGGAAACAATAGAACTGCATTCAAAAAAATTAAAGAGAAAAGGAATAATATTCTGTGAAAAAGGGGTAAAATCAAAAAAATGTTTTGAAATAGACACAGACAAGATCCTTGGAGAAATAAGGGCTGAAAAAATAGTCAAAAATAGCATATTCCTTGGAGCCATTTGAAGTATATGGGGCTGGGATTGGAAGAATTGAATAAAATATTCAAAGAGAAGTTTGGGAAATACCTTGGTCAGAACATAATGGCTGCAAAAAGGGGATATGACGAGTATATTGGGAAAAGGATAAATATAGGGAGGGGGAGGAAGGGGAGGAGATATTTCATAACAGGAAATCAGGCAATAGGCCTTGGTGCAATAAAAGCAGGTCTTGATATTTATGTAGCATATCCCATGACTCCAGCCACACCGGTTCTCCATTTTCTGGCAGCAAAGCAGAAACAGCATGATATTCTTGTTATGCAGATGGAAAATGAAATAGCAGTTATAAATACTGCTCTTGGAGCATCATATACTGGAGCAAAAGCAATGGTGGGGACATCAGGAGGAGGTTTTGCACTCATGGCAGAAACAATGAGCATGCAGGGAATGTCAGAAATCCCGCTCACTGTTTATCTGTCCCAAAGGACTGCGCCTGCAACAGGCGTGCCAACATATACCACGCAAGGAGACCTTAAATTTGCCCTGAATGTTGGTCATGGTGATTTTCCAAGAATAGTTGTTGCACCTGGAGATGCAATGGAATGCTACAAAATGACAGCTGATGTAATCTACCTTGCTGAAAAATACAGAATTCTTTCAATAATAATTGGGGACAAACATGTGGGCGAAAGCCATTTCACTCACAATAAGATTCCAAGAACAAAACCAGCAATAAGGAATATTACAAACCCAAAAAAAGATTTCAAAATATATGAACTCACAAAAAATGGCATTTCTCCAAGAAGCGTGCCTGGAAAAGGAGTTCCCATAAGAGGGACAAGTTATGAGCATGATGAGTATGGATTCACAACAGAAGACCCTGAAATGACAAAAAAAATGAATGACAAGAGATGGAGAAAATGGGAAGAGGTAAAAAAAGAAGTCATGAAAATGGAACCTTATTCAATTTATGGAAAGGGTAAAATCACAATTGTTGGGTGGGGCTCAACAAAAGGCGCAATAATGGATTGTTTGAAGGAATTGAAAGGGGTTAAATTCCTGAAAATAAATTATATCTCCCCCTTCCCTGACAAGCAAGTAAAGAGAATACTGGAAAAATCAGAGGAAGTAATACTTGTGGAAAATAATGTGAGGGGGCAATTGGGAGAAGTCATAGCTGAAAAAACAGGGTATTTCATAAAGAAAAAAATATTGAAATATGATTCAAGACCAATGGACAGGGATTGGCTTCTTCCCAGAATAAGGAGGTTGATTAGATGAATTTTGGAACAAAAGAGCCAATAACATGGTGCCCTGGATGCACAAATTTTGGTGTTCTTAACTCTGCAAAAAAAGCATTTGAGGAGCTTGTGAAAGAAAAAAAACTGAAAGCAAAAAATATTGTGACTGTGACAGGCATAGGCTGTGCCTCAAAAATATATGATTATGTGAATACAAATGGTGTTTATTGCTTGCACGGCAGGCAAATCCCTGTTGCAATAGGTGTAAAATTGGGAAATCCGGAACTGGAAGTGATTGCTTTTGGAGGGGATGGGGATACATATGCTGAAGGAAGCTCGCATTTTTTGCATGCATGCAGGTATAATGTTGATATGACAGTTATTGTGCATAACAACCAGGTTTTTGCACTCACAACAGGGCAGGCAACCCCAACAAGCGACAGTGATTTCAAGGGAAAATCCACACCTTTTGGTGTTTTTGGGGAGCAATTAAACCCGATTGCAACTACCCTTGTGAATGGAGCAACATTTGTTGCAAGAGCATATGC
>CAZTVD010000042.1:0-5064 GCA_964616955.1 Candidatus Woesearchaeota archaeon | reverse complement strand
CGAATCATTCACTTTGTCATCTATTGACCTTAAATTCCTCAAATATTTTGAAACAAATATTAAGGCAATTCCAGCATCCTTCAAACTCTTTTTTGATGTATCTATCAACACCCTCATGCTGCTTTTAATTATAGGTGAGGGGAACATCCACACCGCACCATGCTTCTTATGGAAAAGTGCGTCTGATGCACTCAAACCAAGATTTCTTATGTTATTGACAACCTTATTCAAAAAATCCGCTGTTTCAGAGCCCTTCATAGAAGAAGACACCTTGATAAATGCCTGTTCAACTGGTGTTTCCTGAACAAGTATTGTGCCCAATTGAAAAATTGCGTGGGAGAAGTCCCTTTCAACAGAATAAACTTTTTTGAGAACAGCTATGGCTCTTGAAGTAGTGAGTCTTGAATAAACATAAATAGCCATACCAATTGCAAAAGTTATTGGTATGCTAACATATATTTGAATTTCAGAAACTTCCTGAATATTCAAAAGAAAGAAGATAAATGGAGCAGAAATAAGGAGAAAGGTTATTGCTGCAGGAATAAATGCGGGGTATTGCTTTTTTCCAAGATAAAAATAATATTTTTTGGGTATCTTGGGGTGATTGGATATATCTATATATGGAAATCCCGAAGGTCTTCTTTTGAGTATATTACTTGCCAGAAATAAAACAAAAACAGGAAGTATTAAATTATAGCCAATTATCATCATTTCAGGGCTTACTGCATTTGCCATAAAAGTTGAAATCATTGGGAACATTACCATGCCAAGAACAGGCAAAACAATGCCAAGCATATAAAGTGTGTTTATTGGGTTTCTCAAACTTGAAGCATAACTTACCATGCTCCTGTATGTGCCATCAAGTATCCTGTCAACTGCCTCATCAAGGAGGGCAATCCTGTTTCCCTCATCTCCTTGATATAAAGTGCTGCGGATAAGATACATAGAATCAACAAATTCCGGGCTGAAATCCTTCCAGTTCATAAGATAATGGTTGAGGGCATCCTGTATATCTGAATATTTTCTTGCCTGTATGTCCCATATGAGCTTTACAAAATCATTTGCAAGAGGACCTTCAAGATTTGAAGCAGCAAATCTTATTGCTTCTTCCAGATTGGAAGTGTGTCTCATATAGGAAACAACATATAATATGGACAAAACCAGCTCATTGGATGCCCTCGTCCTCCTTGTTTCCATAAGAGACAAGGGAAATTTTCTGATTTTGTCATAAACTAAAACAGCCCCAACACCAAGACCAAGGATAATGAGGGGAAAAATCCCTGAAAGAAGATTAAAAAAGAAAGCAAATGTTGCAGCAATACCAGTTAACAAAATCATGGATATCAAAGCAAGAAGGGAAAGCGAGCCAACTTCTTCTGGTGTGCATGTAAGACCATTTATTTTTATGGCTTTTTCCATTTTTTTTCTTTCAGAATCAGGAAGCTTTACAGCAACAATTTTTCCAGCCATCTTGCATAAAGAATCAAATCTTTTCATAAATGGAGTTCTTTCATCTTTTAAAAAAAGCTCAAAATCCCTGCTAATGCTCTGCTGATTACTTTTTTTTTCTTTCAGGTATTTATCAAAAATTTCCTCATAATTTTTTTTCATTTTTCCTCTTGATTTGATTTTTTAGCCATTCCTCAAATTCCTCTTTTACCCTATTGCTCTCTGGATATCCTGTTTCTTCCAAGAGCTCCTCAAAAATCATATGGAATTTGTCATTTGCTGAAACAACAAAATCTGCTTCGAGAATAGAAGGGTTATTGTCTGAATATTTTACAAGCATATTTTTTATGTCTGCTCTCAAACAAATATTCTCCCATATCCTGTCCCAGTTCCCAATCCATTCTTTTACTCTTCCCCCAATTGCTTTAAGAATTTCGCTTTCCCCTTCCATAAGCACAGATGTTGGCTCAAGAATGTCTTTTTTTGAATCATATTCCATAAGGTCAACAAACCCTTTTTCTTTTAAAGGATCCTCTTCCCAGTGCTTCCTGACCTCTGTTATTGAAACAATCCTCCTCACTTCTGACAATAAGTCGGGGCTCCTTATTTTATTTGCTATTATTATTATATCTGTTGCCTTGAAACTCGTTCTTGGAACCTTTAAATCATTAACAACTCTATCAAACACACCATAGGGACTATCCCCGTGTATTGTTCCTGCAACAACATTTGCAAGCGCCCCCACCCTCATTGCTTCATAAAGGGCTGTTGCTTCTTTGCTCCTTACCTCGCCTATAATTAAAGAAGAATCGCCAAGACGCAGAGACGTCCTTATTCCCTCTGCTGCACTCATCTCTGTCTTTCCACCAACTATTGCGCTTCTCACTTTCATAGGAAGTATGTTGTAGCCAATTTCCTTAAGAGATGTTACAGGCAATTCCAGAGTATCCTCCACTGTTATTATCCTTGATTTTCTCATAATTTCAACCATTATGGATGTGAGGAAGCTGGTTTTTCCAGCCCCCCTAGTTCCTGCAACAAGAATGGACCTTGCACCATCAACAAGGAAGGAGATAAGACCTGCACCAAGGGGGGAAATAAAATTATTTTTTATGAAAAGAGGGAGGGTCCATGGTTTTTCCCTGTGCCTCCTGAAAGCAAAAGAAAGGCCCTTTGGACTTACAGGATTCTGAATAACTGTTGCTCTTGAAAAAATTGTTGGTGTTATTATTTCAGCATCAAGGACAGGGTTTGCCTCATCCAACGCTCTTCCGCTTATCATCCTGAACCTTGAAGCCCATGCCTCTGCCTCGCTATAACTTGGGATGATATTGGTCACGCATTCGCCATAATCTGCATGTTTTACAAATATTTTTTCTGTTCCAATGGGTGCATTCACATAAACATCCTCTATTTTCTCATCTTCAAGAAGAACTTCTATAAGCCCAAAACCAACTGTTAATCTAACCAATATTCTTGATAATTTCTCTATGTCATCATATTTCAACTTTATTCCCTTGCTATTTGCAAGCTGTTCCAATAAATCCCTGCAGATATTTGTAAAAATTTCCCTCACTCTTTTTGGGTCTATAAACTCCCTTTCAGAGGGCTTATGTTTTGCAAGTATATTCCTTGCCTCATCTAGCAAGGTGTATTCTTCCTCATCAAGTTTGAATTCCGGCGGATTTAAATGGTATAAATATTGCACTTTTCCCGGAATCTTGAAAATAAGAACATCTGCTTTTGTATCCCTACCAACGGTGTATGAATCCACCTCCCTAGCCTTCATGGGTGGCTCTGACATCAAGCGGGTAAGCATAAAGTTCGGCTTTATGAGGGGCTTGAAAAAAGACCTATAAATCTCCCTGTCCCCCACTTTATGTCCTGCAAGTTTTGGCAATGCCCTTTTGATTAGTTCTGTTTTTTCAAGAGTTTCCAGAATCTTTGTAAGAACATTGATAAAAGACAATAAACTCGCCCTTTCTTTTCCAGACAAAGAGGGAAGTTTTGCTTTTTGCTCCCTTAATTCCCTCAGGGTCTGGACATATGCTCCGATTGGGTCCCCTCTCAAATTGCTCAGCACAATGTCCTTTATTATGGCAATCCTTTCAGCAAGAGAATCCCTGTCATTGGGGGATAGCTTGTTTATATCAAAAACATTCTCCTCTTTTACCAGCTTTTTGTATGCCTGTGCAATTTCTACAATCAATTTTGATTGTTCTGGCGGATAGATTATATTTCTATTGCTTGAAAGGATTATGTTAGAAGGTGTTCCTGAAGCAATTATGTAATCAACAACCCTCTCCATACATATTTTGCTGTCTTCAAGGCTCGGGTAATAAAGGCAACCAACACAGTTAATAACAAGGTTTTTCTGGTCACCCTCTATTTCTATTTCATAAGAGCAAGGTTTTTTTTCAGGCATTTTTCATCAGCGAAAAGTATTAAATTCTTCCACATTATGTTTAAATTAACCGCAGTTTAAAAAATGTGAGGATTATGGAAAAACAGCAAAATTATCTCCAAATTTTATATCAGCAGATGAACCAGACAATAAACAGGATAAGGCTCCTTGAAGAGAGATACGAACAGCTTTCAATGAAAGTAAAAATTATTGATGAAAGCTCCCTGAAAAGGACAAAAGAATTGAAGGAAATGATAATTGAAACAAGGGAAGAACTTGATGAATTAAAAAAAACAATAAAAGAGATAAGCGATGCTATGAAAAATATTGTAAAGGATATGCAGAATGTGGCAAGAAGCCAAGATATAAAAGTATTAGAAAGATATATTAATCTGTTTGACCCTACAAGGTTTTTAACAAAGGAGGAGGCAGTTGAATTAATAAGAAAGGAGATAGGGCGAGTGTAATGGGTTTATTTGATAAAATGAGGGGCAAAGGGGAGGAAACCCCAAAAACTACGCCTGTAAAGGAAGTTATAGATTTAAGGAACAGCGGGATGAATAATGACCAGATAATAAATCAATTAAGGGCAGAGGGATATGAATTTCAGCAAATAAAAGATGCCCTCAGCCAGGCAGAATTAAAAGCTGCTGCAAATAACAACAATACTTTTGATGTTGACATCCCTCAAACACCAAGCAGCCCCACACAAAACATGGAAGCGCCCTCTTTTGAGACACCTTCTTTTTCTCCAGCCCCAGGTATGGAAGTAAAAGACAGGAGTGTTGAAGAAATTGAAAGGATTCTTGAGCAGATAATTGAGGAGAAATGGGGGGAAGTAGAGGAGAAATTAAAAACAATGGAAGAATGGAAAAACAAAATTGAAAAAGAAATGGAGAAAATAAACACAAGAATAGATGATTTTAAATCAAGAATTGATTCAATTGAATCAACATTAACTGCCAAAGTTGATGAATACAGCAAAAATATGCAGGAAGTGAGCGTTGAGATGCAGGCACTTGACAAAGTTATGAGCAAATTAATCCCAACACTCACAGATAACATAAAGGAATTGAAGGAATTAACAGAAAAGAAAAAATCAGAGGAATATTTCTCGCAATCCCTGGCAGACCCTATGTTTTTTAATGATAAAGCCTGCACATAATTATTTGGGAACCACACTCAGCATATAAATTGCCACAGCAATCACT
>CAZTVD010000041.1:0-5197 GCA_964616955.1 Candidatus Woesearchaeota archaeon | reverse complement strand
CTATTGCAATTCTTGCTTCTCTTCCCAATCCCGCAGGAGTGTCTATCAAAATCCAGTCGTATTTGCCAACTAAATCTATTATGCTTTCCCCAATGAATTTTGTAAATCTCCTCTTCAAATTCTGCAAAGAAATCCCTGACGGAACGATGTGGAGTCCTGAAGGATGGACATAAATTGCGTTTTCTATTCTTACTTTTTCTTCAAGAACATCTTGTAATGTTGGTCTGTTTTGGGGAATGCCCAGATTTATTGCAAGGTTTGGTGTTGTAACATTTCCATCAATGATTATAACTCTCTGCCTGAAATAATTGAGTGCTGACGCAAGATTTATTGTACAGGTTGTTTTTCCAACACCCCCTTTCCCAGATGCAAGGGAGAGAATTCTTGTCATGTCTTAAATAATGAAGGAGAGAAATAAAAACTTAGTGATAGGTTAAGTAAAATATTTTGGTAATTGAAAAAATTTATCTGCTAAAATCAGCATGTTGAAATAAATAATGTGATTCAACAAATATTTTAATTTGAACTTATTCCCTTTTTTGTGAAAAAGATTCTTGAGAATTCAATAAAGGAATTGAAATTTTTACTTCCGATTTTTTTCATTGCAACTTTTATAGGGAACATAATTGAGTTATGGGTCCCAAATTCAATTATTTCAGATGTTTTGAACAAAAACATTTATGTTTCAATACCCCTTGCTGCCCTGCTTGGAATTCTTTTGCCAATACCAAGGTATGCAACCTATCCCATCGCTTTTGCTCTTTTTTTGAAAGGTGCAGGGTATGGTGTTGTTTTTGCGCTTATTGGTGGGGAGGTAATATGTGAGTCAATAGCAAGGGACATTATGGAAATAAAATATCTGGGCACAAAATTTTTCCTTTTGAGGATGATTTTGAGCATAATTTTCATTTCATTGGGAGGATATATTATGGAGGTGCTTCTGTGATAGAAATCTTGTTTAAAACAACAGGCGATTTCATAGCCATACTTCCTGTTTTGTTGATTGCTGTTTTTGTTTCTCAGATAATCAACAGTTTTCTTTCAAAGAAAAAACTTGATAGGAAAATCAGGGGAAAGACAAATATACTTGAAGCCTCACTCATAGGTGTTGGAACTCCCGGTCCATTAATAGCTTTTCTGCCACTTCTCAAAATATTGAAAAAAAGGGGCGTTTCTCTTGGTGTTATTGCTGCTTTTATGACAGGTCAGACATTAATTGGTCCAATGAGATTTTTTCTTGAAACAAATTATTTTGGCGCGGTTTTCTTTTTTCTTCGTGTTATCATATCCGTTTTTATCGCTATTTTAATTGGGATTATTTTTTCTGTGGCAGAGAAGAAATTTGATTTTTCAGGTTGATGTATTTAATAACAGAATATGTTAGTTAATCCGGAATATACTTTGTTATTTGAATATTTTACTATGTAAATGCTTAATAATTTCTTTATTAATACTTCTGTTGATGTACAAGAAATTTTTACCCGAAGAGCAAAATATCATACGTGATAAAAAGAAAAAAATTGTTGAGTCTAAACTTGTTGATATATTGTTTGAGAAGGATTATTCTTTATATGATTTGTCTCAAAGTGTTTTATCTATCCATAGAGAAATAAATAAAAAACTCAACCATATTGCCTATTCCGAGTTTCCCATTGAGCCAATTATTTATGAAACATCTGTAAATAAAGCATATGTAAATGATGACCTTATCCTGACTATTGGAAAAGTATTTCTTCGTAATGTTCATACATTTTTTGTGGATGAGCTTTCTGGGGAGGGACCTTTTGAAAAAAAGTTGAGGGATTTCATTGGTGTCCTGAGATCAAATATACAGGAAACAATAAAAGAACTTGATGATGAATTAAATGAAACTCTGATTAAAATAAGAAAAAACGACGATTTAGAGAACACCTTATATATATTGAAAAAAACAGAAGTTAGTGAGAATATAGGGGAGCTTGGTTTATTATTGAAACAATTATCAGAACAACTATCTTCTCTTTCTCGTGATATTGGGGGTGTTATAGGTTTATATGGAATTCTGCCAAAAATCAAACAAAAGCAGAGGGAATTGGAGGATTTGGAAGGAGATTCTGTTCC
Organism: Candidatus Woesearchaeota archaeon; assembly: GCA_964616955.1. Taxonomy (GTDB): domain Archaea; phylum Nanobdellota; class Nanobdellia; order B33-G15; family B33-G15; genus CAZTVD01. The sequence goes on along the minus strand of CAZTVD010000041.1, from coordinate 3,097 downwards.
GGAAATGATTCGTAATTTTTTGAGATACCACCGCGGTCCGCATAAACTTGAGGTGTATTTATTTTCCAACAATTTCCATATTTTTGGTTCTGATGAGGAACTTATAAAGAAAACAGAGGAGCAATTGAAACAATTGATTGGCTGAGCACACCAATAAATCTTCTTATGGCAAGCATTATGTCAATACATTTCAGAAAATTTGAGTATTTGTTGAATTATTATATGGGGCAGGGGGGATTTGAACCCCCGACATCACGGGCTTCAGCCGTGCGCTCTCCCAGGTTTCTCTGACCTTCTTTTGGTTGAGCTTTTCTTTTTAAAAGAAAAGGTCATCTGAGCTACCGCCCCTTGAAAAAACCAAAAATAAGGGCATATAAAAATATTACTCAACAATTATGTGGCTCAATAGAGATTGATGTATACCATAGTGTTTGTTGTCAACTGAGAAATTTTCTTCTATGTCAAGTATCTCCTCCAACAGCAATATCCCCCTGGATTTCACACCATTTTTGGTAGCCTGTTCCACCTTGTCAAGAACAGCCACAAATAATCTGGGGCTTTTTGGGTCTGTTTTTCTTGTTTCAACATGTTTTTTTAGCCATCTGGCTACTGCTGGCACTCTGGCTGACCATATACCATACCTTGGGCTATACACCCAGTTATCTGTGCTATATTGAACAATGGGGGTTCTGTTCAAACCAAGAGACTTTAAATCAGAATCAACAAGTTTGTATCCAATGGAATAAACAACTTCATTTATTTTTATTGTATGGACATTCCACCCATCCACCTTTGTACCCATATTTTTTGGTGAAAATGTTTTTTATAAATCAATTGCTTGACAATATTTGGTGTGTTGTCTCATTTGTTTATTTTGTATAACCAAAGATAGAGGATTGGCTTTTTTTCATACGAAGAATTTCGAATTTTTTTTTCCTTATCTCATTATTGACTATGCTGATAAAGGCATCCACTTCTTTTTCATAGATTCTGTGTTGTTTCAAGTATTGCTTGACTTTTTTTTCTATTTCAGACAAAAGGCCTTCCTGAAAGCAGTCAAATCCACCAAGTTTTTCTGCAATTCTTTCAGAAAAAGGAAGTTTTCCTTTTTGCATGAGCACTGCTATTGCTTTTTCATCAAGATATTTGTATTTGTTCCCATTAGCGTACACCCCATTGCCCTTAATCTGGACCTTTTTCCCGTTTATTTCAGCAATATTCGAGGAAATCCATTTTATTTTTTTGCCTGAAATTATTGACAATGCCTGCAATATTTTTGCTCTTGGTGGCACTCCCCATATCTCCATGCTCACTTAATTTCCTATTCTTTTATATACATTTGATTAAGGCAAAACATATTTTGGAGTGAGCAATTACTTTGTAGTGATGTTTTATTGTATATTATTGCTGTTTTTCTCTCTATATCTTTTATTGGAAATTATTGCTTCTTGAAGCGAGATTTTTCCTTTTTTTGCCAGAATTCCTTTTATTTTTGCCCTTCTCTTTATATCCTGAAGAAGCTCCCCCATTGCTCTTCCTGTTTTCTTGCTTATTTGTTTGATTATATGCGATTTTCTTAATTCTCCTGTTTTAAATCCTTTTTTCCAGTCAAATGTGCTCAGATTATAAAAACCCCCCCTCAGTGGGTCTTTTTCCCATTGTTTCCTCACTTCTGTTATGCTCATCAATCTCCTTACTCTTTTCCCCGTGCTTTTTTCTTTAGATAAACTCATTGAAACAATAATGTCTGTTGCTTTGAAGCTTGTTTTTTGCACTCCCAAATCATTTACAATCCTGTCCCATGTGTCATAGGGTCCTGAGCCGTGTATTGTTCCCATTACAACATTTCCTGCTGCCCCAACCCTCATTGCTTCAAAAAGCACTTTTGCTTCTTCTCCTCTTAATTCTCCTAAAATAAGCACTGATTCGCCCATTCTCAAAGCAGCTCTCAATGCCTGCTCTGCACTTATTTCATATTCCTGCCCTTCTACTCTTGTTCTTAAGTGTTGTATGTTGTAGCCATTTTTTCTTAGTTCATTCACTGGCAGTTCTTCTGTATCCTCCATAACAATTATCCTATATTTTGGGTCTATCTCAGACATAAGAGCTGCAAGCAAACTTGTTTTTCCAGCCCCCCTTGACCCCGTTATCAAAATTGATACTTGATTCTCAACAAAAAAACTCAGAAGCCCTGCTTGCATAGCTGATAATGTATTGTTCTTAATCATTTTTGGCAGGGTCCACACATCCTGAGTATGTTTTCTGAAAGCAAAGCCCATTCCCTTAAAAGTAAATGGTTCTGTGAACCCTGTTGCCCTTATGTCAAACTCCGGAAAATTAGCGTAGATTATTGGAAAAGAGGAGTCAAAGGGCCTTCCACTTATTGTTCTCATTTTTGTGGCAATTCTTTTCAAATCTTCTCTGCTTAGAAAAATATTTGTTCTGATTTCCTCAAATTCCTTATGATTTATGTAAACAGGTTTGTCAGCAGGAGAATCAACATAAATGTCTTCTATGTACGGATCTTTAAACAATATTTCCAATATGCCGTATCCTATGGTGTGTCTGATAAATATCTCTTTTAACACATCTTTAATCTCTATGTTTCTTAAAATCTCCTCCCTATCCATAAATTCTCCTTTTGTCAGGATATCAAACTTCTTTTCCAGTTCTTTTATATCACTTATTTGAAGATTAAATTCGGGGGGCACTATTTCATAAACTATTTCCTCCCCTTTTCTTATGTTAATCCTCGTTCCGCCTACATTGTATTTTTTTATAATCCTGCCTTTTTCTTCTTTGAGAAAAGTTTTAATAAAGCTGGGAATTATGCTCTGTTCCCCCCTTTTGTTTATTATTTTCCTGAATTTTCCCTCAAAAACAATGTAATCCCACTTCCCCATTTTTCCAATATGTTCTTTGCATTTTTTGTCTTTTATATTTGGAATTCTTTCACATTTAGAGCAATCAATATACAATATTGTTTCATTTAGCAGATTAACACTTTTGTAATCCACAATAGTTTTATAATTATTTTTCTTAATAATTTTATGAAAGCACAAGTTTTTACTGTGCTTCTTGTTGCTCTTGTTTTTTT
>CAZTVD010000040.1:0-5221 GCA_964616955.1 Candidatus Woesearchaeota archaeon | reverse complement strand
CGCTCTTCCGATCTGCCCTGAGTGAGCCACCTCAAAACCAAATCCACCCTTCTCTGGGGAGAGGTATCAACTGCCTTTGGATGCCTTATTCCCCCATATTCTATAATTGTTATTTCCTCCCTTGGAGAGCCTGTTTCTATTGCCCTTACAAGAACCTGTATGGGATTTTCTCCTGTTCTTTTTTCAATAATCTCAAAAGTTCGCTCAACAATTTTAGATAATTTCAGGGATTTTCCCACATTCCTGCCGCTTGTAAATTTGTGCTCTTTTCCCCTGTGCCCGCTTGTCCCGAGCTTGTTCGCAAGCCTTTCAACAATGCTCAAATTGGATTTTCCAAACCTTTTTGATTGCTCTCTCCCAAATGTCCTTGGAAAAACCCGTGGCTCAAGGTTGATGTATCTTCTCAAACCAGGGTCATTGACAGAAACAGATTTTGCATCCCATTTCCCAAAAATCTTTATCTCTTCCATTATCTCACCGGCTTCTGTTTCTTGCCCTTGACAAGCTCTTTCAGGCTTATGCCAGCAACCTTAACAACCCTGAATTTGACCCCCGGCATATCTCCCAGCGCACCCCTTTGCGGCGCGCCTGCCCTTTCAAGAAGAACCTCGTCATGCTCATTTATGAATTTCCTTGCTTCCACCATAGGAATATGTGCAGTGACAGCCCTTCCATTTTTGATTAATTGCACCCTCACGCATTTCCTCAATCCTGAGTGCGGCTGCTTAACTTCCACTTCTCTTTTTTCAAGCACAATTCCCCTTGCAAGGGGGGCACCCTCAAACGGGTCAAATTTAACATAACTTTTTGTCCTTCTGCTGTATTCTCCTTTTTTTGCAAACCTGAATTTCTTTCTCCTTTCGGCTAATTTTTTTGCTGCAAAAAGTCCTCTTGGTTTCTTTGCCATATTCAACAACCATTTGTTCTTGTTTTAAAAAGTTTATCAAGACATTGAAAGTTCAATGTCCCCAAAATACCTTGCCATAAGTTTTTTTGCTTTTTTTATTTTTGACAACAAAAGCGGGCTTGATTTTCCAACTGAAAAATGTATTGTTTTTCCGCCATCGCTCTTCTCAGATATATAAGCATTCTTAATATCAAAAGGTCGCATTATGTTTGTAAGGAATTTAATGGGGTCCTTAGAAAATTCAATTATTTCTATTTTTTTCTTTAATTTGCCCTCAAGATTCTTTATATTTGACCCGCCCTTGCCTATTGCAACACCTGCAAAGCCCTCCATAACAACAAATATTATTTTGTCATCATTGGCTATACAATCCCTTACAAGAGCTTTTGTCATATTTTCAAAAAGTGTTATGAAGCGTATACTCTCTGTATCCAGTTTTATTTTCATTTTTGTCATTTCCCTATCCCTAAAACACTTATCCCAAAGCTTTTTCTGCAAGCAATGCCAAGCTCTTTATTATCACCTGAAAAAATATCAACAGGTATTTCAGACAATTCAGCATAATTCAAAATCCTGTTCCTCATCTCCTCCGAACAATTTTTTGCTATGACTATTTTTTTAACATTCTTCTGACTGAGTGATTTGAGAACAGAATTGAAGCCAATTATCAATTTTTTGTCCTCACTTGCTTTTCTTATTTCCTGCTTTAGGTCCATGCTTATCACCTTTATAAATGAGTTTGGGTATTCCTGTTCCAACAGGCACAGGCTGATTCACCATAACATTCTCAACAACACCCGCAAGCTTATCAACCTCTTTCTTGACTGTCGCACCAAATAGGTGTTTCATAGGGACCTCAAAAGAAGCCCTTGCTAATACAGACTCCTTCTCAGAAGTTATGCCATACCTTGTTATGCCATTAATAACCCCTTCCATGGTCATTGTATCTGCAACAAGCATGAGATGCCTTATATCTATTCTTATTCCCTGCTCTTTCAATACTTCAAGTGTCTCATTAATTATGGCATTTCTTGCTGCTTCTATGCCAAGCACCCTATAAACCTCAAAAATATCATTTGTGTATGTTCTTTCAGAATCAATTTCAGGGATTTCAAGCACTTTTTTCAGGTTTGTCCCTGCTGTTTTGATATACCATGTCTTGCCATCATCTGCCTTTATTGGAAGGACATGGTTTATTCCTGGAACGCCCTTTATGAAGGTGTCAAGAAGTTTGGCTTTTAACCTATAAAGCTCTTTTACATCGTATTCTGCTGGTGGTTTCACCCTTATTTTTCCTGATTTTAATGTGCCAACCTCACAATTACTGAAAACCTTTTGGAGCATTTTTTTTACCTGCTCTGTATCAACATCATACGTCTTCCTCAATTCCTCATCAAAAGAAAATGTTATTCTGAAATTAAGCAAATCAACAGCAACATCTTTTACTATATCCCCAAGTTTGACATGAAGCAACTTGGCTGCAACTTCCCTCACTTTTTCCTCTGAAGAGGCATACTTTTTCTTTAAAAATATAGTCATTGCGGGAGTGGAAGGTTCTCTCCTTGCATCAAAAATTTCTATTATTCTCGGCAAACCAACAGTTATGTTCATTTCAGAAACTCCGGCAAAGTGGAAAACATTCAAAGTCATCTGCGTGCCCGGCTCTCCTATGGATTGTGCAGAAATAACGCCTATTGCCTCGCCATGAGTTATTTGCATTCTCTCATATTCTTTAACAACATCTTCCCTTATCCTGTCCCTATCCTTTTTTGAGAGGCTTTTTATTGAATCCAACTCTTTTTCCAGTTTCTTTTCTATTTTTCCGGGTAATGTTCTCATTTTGATACATACCTCCTTATTATGGATTTTATATCAATCGTTCCCCTGTCCGACTTGCTCACATCTATGCCATCTTCACCAAAAGAAAACTGCACAAGCCTTCCTGTGCTGTCCCTTATAGTCCCATCCGGATAAACCTTTATATCCTGAAGCGCATTAACAAGCCTCCTCTGCAAATAACCGCTTTTTGGAGTTCTCATTCCCTTATTTACAAGGGAATCCCTTCCAGATATGGAATGGAAAAAAAGCTCTATAGGAGTAAGGCCTGCCTTATAGCTATGCCTTATAAATCCCCTTGATGCAGCACCAAGACTGCCCTTCTTGAAATGGGGCAATGTCCTTCCCTTGAATCCCCTGTTTATCCTGAATCTCCTTAATGTCTGTTGCCCAACGCAGGTAGTCATGAGTGTAAGATTCAAGAGGGAACCATTTGCTCCTGATTTTATCATTAAAAACGTCCTGTTATTTGAAGTGAGCTCTTTTTTGACCATATTGCCCGTATCATCCCTTGCTTTGTTCAGGATAGGTATTATTGTTGCTTCAAGCGTTTCCCTCACAGTTCTCCCCGGATATGGCTCCAATTTTCCTGCTTTATATAAATTGACAAGCTCCTCCACATCCTTCTCCGCTTCTTTTATCCTTTTCTTTATTTTTTCATATATCTTTGGTGATATGTCTGTATCTGCAGGCGAAACACTGAAGCCAAGATGGGAGAGGACACTGCTTCCAAGAAGACTCATTTTATGAAGTATTTCCAGACTCTTTTCAGAACCATATTTTTTGTATATTTCCTGTAAAACAATCCCTCTTCCTGCACCTATTGCTTTTTTGTCCATTACTCCGCATATCAACTCGCCTTTCCTGATAACAATAACGCTATCATCCCTGTTTTTTTCTGCTTCCTTTGCTTTTTCAAGGTCACTTATGAACGTGAAATCATTGGGCAAAATAAGGGAGAACATCTCCTTGCCTGTGAATTGTTTTTTATTGGGTATATCCTCAATCCCTGCAGATATGAGGATTTGATTTGCCTCCTCTTTTGTGAATATTTTTTCTCCTTCAGTAAGCAAATAACATCCAAGAACAAAATCTTTGCTATTGCCTATAATAGGAGAGCCATATCTTGGAGTTATTATCTGTGTAGATAATTCCATTAAAATTTCTGCTTCAGCCCTTGCCTCTTCTGTTTGAGGAACATGGAGGTTCATTTCATCCCCATCAAAATCAGCATTATAGGGATGAACAACTGCTGGGTTTATTCTGAATGTTTTATAAGGCAACACCCTTACCTTATGTGCCATAATGCTCATCCTATGAAGAGAGGGCTGTCTGTTGAAAAGAACAATATCACCATCTATAAGATGCCTCTCAACAATATCTCCCGGAGCAAGCTCCTCAAGTATCATATCTTTAACATCATCAAGAACTCTTTTCCTGCCCTGCTGGGTTATAACATAATTGGCACCAGGATAATTTTCACCGTTTTTTATAAATTTTTTGAGCCACTCGATATTCCATTCTGTAACTCTTTCAGGTATTGTCAGCTCCTTTGCAACAAAATAAGGCACGCCCACTTCATCTGGTTTTATTTTTGGGTCAGGAGATATGACAGTTCTTGCAGAGAAATCAACCCTTTTTCCTGCAAGGTTATGCCTGAACCTTCCTTCCTTGCTTTTTATCCTGTCAGCAAGTGTTTTAAGCACCCGCCCGCTCCTGTGCCTTGCAGGAGGTATTTGGGATATGCTGTTGTTGAAGAATGTTGTAACATGGTATTGCAAAAGCTCCCATAAATCATCTATGATTATCTGCGGCGCTCCTGCACTTATATTCTCGCTCAACCTCTGGTTGGTTCTCACTATATCGCCCAATTTATGGGTCAAATCATCTTCGCTCCGCTGACCTGATTCAAGGGTTATTGATGGTCTGACTGTGTTTGGAGGGACAAGAAGAACTGTCAGCACCATCCACTCAGGTCTCCCTGCCATAATATCCATCCCAAGAAGAATTAAATCAGAATCAGGAATTCTCTCCAACCTTTCCCTTATATCTATGGGTGTCAATCTCTTATTGTCCTCCATGAAAGTTGTTGGTTTTTGCAGTTTGATTTTGCCCTGTTTTTCCCCACAATGCGGGCATTTTGTAACATTCCTTAGTTTTTTTATTAAAACAGAGGATATGTCTTGGGATATGAGGGAAGATTTTTCTTTGGAAGATTCAAGCTTTTCCTTCCATTTCTGGATTTCCTCTTCTGAAAGAAGCACCCTCCCGCATGCCCTGCATGTTGCTCTCAAAAAATCATATATAAAAGGGACATATTCCACATGTATGACTGGTCTTGCCAATTCAATATGCCCAAAATGACCCGGGCAATACTGGACTGTAGAACCGCATGTCCTGCATCTCAAACCAGGGTCAATTACCCCCATCCTTAAATCCATAAGGCCATTATCAACAGGATAACCATCTGCATCATAC